>JAVKHY010000009.1 GCA_031459765.1 Armatimonadota bacterium
CTCGGGGGAGATCACGACGGTGCAGGTGGCGGTCCCCCCCCGCTGCTCCGGGCCGTAGGAGGGCATCCAGGTGGCGTGCTTGCCCTCCAGCACGGCGGCCCGCGTCAGCATCTCCCCCAGGAACAGGATCCCCTGCCCTCCGAATCCGGCGATGATCAGCTCCATCGAGGCGGCCATCGGTCAGAGACGCTCCTTGCCCTCGGAGGTGACGAACTCTCCCAGAGGATACGCCGGCAACATGTTGGCTTCCAGCCAGCGGACCGCCTCGATCGGCGAGAGCCCCCAGGTCACCGGGCAGGTGGAGAGGACCTCCACAAGCGAGAACCCCTTGCCGTCGAGCTGCGCCTGGAAGGCCTTGCGGATGGCCCGCTTGGCCCGAGTGATGTGCGCCACCCCGCACAGGGCCACCCGGGCCAGGTAGGCCACGCCTTTGAGGGTGGCCAGCATCTCCGCGACGTGGAGCGGATGCCCGGCCACACGAACGTCCCGACCGAAGGGCGTGGTCGTGGTCCGCATCCCGGGCAGCGTCGTCGGCGCCATCTGCCCTCCGGTCATCCCGTAGACGGCATTGTTGATGAAGATGACCGTGATCTGCTCGCCGCGGTTGGCGGCGTGCACGATCTCCGCCGTCCCGATGGCGGCCAGGTCCCCGTCGCCCTGGTAGGTAAAGACGACCCGGTCCGGCAGGACGCGCTTGATCCCCGTGGCCACCGCCGGGGCCCGGCCGTGGGCCGCCTGCTGGAAGTCCACGTTGAAGTAGTTGTAGGCGAAAACGGAGCAGCCCACCGAAGCCACGCCGATGGTGCGCCCGCGGATGCCCAGCTCGTCCAGCACCTCGGCCACCAGCCGGTGCGCCACGCCGTGGGTGCAGCCGGGGCAGTAGTGCATCGGCGTCTCGGTGAGCGACTGGGGACGGGTGAAGACCGCTTTCATCGCGCCGACACCTCCGCGGCAAGCGCTTCGATCTGCGCCACCAGCTCCGGGGGGGTGGGAATCGCCCCGCCCAGCCGGCCGTAGAACCGCACCGGCGTGCGGCCCGCGACCGCCAGGCGGACGTCTTCCACCATCTGCCCCGCGCTCATCTCGACGGTGAGGATGGCCGCCACCCGTCCCGCCGCCTCGGCGAAGGCGGCGCTCGGGAACGGATACACGGTGATCGGCCGCAGCAGGCCCACCCGCAGCCCCCTGGCCCGCGCGCGGTCCACGGCGGTGCGGGCGATCCGGGCCACCAGGCCGTACGCCGCCACGGCCACGGTGGCATCCTCCATCCGGTAGGCCTCGTACCGGACCTCCGACTGCATGCGGCGGTACTTCTCCACCAGGCGCCGGTTGTGGTGCTCCAGGGCCTCCGGCTCCAGGTAGATGGAGTTGATCAGCCGCACCGGCCCCTCCCCGGCGCCGGTCGTCGCCCAGGGCGGCGGCTCGCGTGCGGGCGGGGTGTCGGCGCGGAAGGTCACCGGCTCCATCATCTGGCCGGTGATGCCGTCGGTGAGGACCATCACCGGATTGCGGTAGCGGTCGGCGAGCTCGAAGGCCAGCGCCGTCAGGTCCGCCGCCTCCTGGATCGTGGCCGGCGCCAGCACGAGATTCCGCCCGTCGCCGTGGCCGGCCGATTTCGTGGCCTGGAAGTAGTCGGCCTGGGAGGGGGCGATGTTGCCCAGCCCCGGGCCGCCCCGCATGACGTTGATGATCACGCAGGGCAGTTCAGAGCCGACGAGGTAGGACAGCCCCTCCTGCATCAGGCTGATCCCGGGGCTGCTGGTGGAGGTCATTACCCGGGCGCCCGCCCCGGCGGCCCCGTAGACCATGTTGATCGCCGCCACCTCGCTCTCGGCCTGCAGGAAGACGCCGCCGCGGCGGGGCAGCTCGCGGGCCATGTACTCGGCGATCTCGCTCTGCGGGGTGATGGGGTAGCCGAAGTAGGCCCGCACGCCGGCCCGGATCGCCGCCTCGGCGATGGCTTCGTTGCCCTTCATCAGGACCCGCTCGGCCGTCGTCTCCATCGCTCACCCCACCGCCACGCGCGGCGCCCGCTCGACCCGGTACACTGTGATGGCGACGTCGGGACAGACGATGGCGCAGGCGGCGCAGGAGGTGCAGCGCTCCTCGTCCACGAGCGTCGCCGGATAGAATCCGCGGGTGTTCAACGTCGCGCTCACGGCCAGCACCTTCGGCGGGCAAAAGTGCACGCAGAGCTCGCAGCCTTTGCACCGTTCCACGTCGATGACGACCTTGGGCACTCAGGCCACCTCCCGCTCCCAGGGCGGGAGCATGTGGAACACCAGTGGCATGACCTGCCCCTCCAGCTCGACCGCCGCCAGCATCTCGGCGGCCACCGCCGTCCAGGCCACGGGCAGCCCCATCCGGGCCGAGGCCTCCCGCACAATCTCGAAGCCGTCCCGGACGATCTGCGGCGTCGTGGCCTCGCGCAGGTGAGGGTTGGCCACCAGCGCGGTGATGCGCCATCCCGCCGCCTCCTCGAGGGCCTCGCCCACGGCGGCAATCTTCTCCGGGGTCCGGGTGAAGGGCCGGTAGGGGTTCACCACGAGGTACACCGCCGTCTCGGCCGGGAGAAGGTGGACGACCTGGCGCAGGATCAGCGCGCCTGAGACCTCCCCGCCGGCGTCGATCACGATGCGGTCGTCGCCGGTCAGGGCGGCGAACACCTCGGGGATCAGCAGCGGCAGATCGACGGCGTTCCATTCCTCCCCGGGAGCGACGACCCGAATGCGCGCCGCCTCCAGTGCGGCGCGGGCCTCCCGGGCCCGGAAGAACGGATCGACGAGGTCGAGATCGATGAAGGAGACCGACGCCCCGTCCCGGGCCAGGGAGAGAGCGCGGTTGAGGGCCACCTCCGTCTTGCCGCTGCCGACGGGGCCGATGAAGACCTCCACCCGAGGGTTCACGCCGGCCACCCGATTCCATGGTACGGAGCGCTCGAAGGGGGCGGTATCGGGCGGGGGGCCGATATCCGGGCCCCTACAGGTACCGGAGGGCCCGCGCCTCCCGCTCCAGCTGCTCGCGAAACGCCGGGGCGGCGATGGCGATGAGCGCCCGGGCGCGCTGGCGGATCGTCTTCCCGTACAGGGCGGCCACCCCGTGCTCGGTGACCACGTAGTGGACGTGGTTCCGGGAGGTGGTCACCCCCGCGCCCGGCTTCAGCGTGGCCACGATGCGCGAGGCCCGCCCGCCCAGGGCCGTGCTGGGCAGGGCGATGATCGGAATGCCCCCCGCCGACCGGGAGGCGCCGTAGATGAAGTCCACCTGACCGCCCACCCCGCTGTACAGGCGCGTCCCGATGCTGTCGGCGCACACCTGGCCGGTGAGGTCCACCTCGATCGCGGAGTTGATCGCCACCATCCGCGCGTTCTGGGCGATGACGAAGGGGTCGTTCACATAGTCGGTGGGATGGAACTCGATGACGGGGTTGTCGTGGATGAAGTCGTACAACCGCTGCGTGCCCAGCACGAAGCCGGCGATCACCTTCCCGGGATGCAGGGTCTTGCGCTCGCCGGTGATGACGCCCCGGAGGATCAGGTCGATGATGCCGTCGCTGAAGAGCTCGGTGTGGATGCCCAGGTCCTTGTGGTTGGTGAGCCGGGCCAGCACCGCGTCGGGGATGGCGCCGATCCCGGTCTGCAGCGTGGCTCCGTCGGGGATCAGCCCGGCGACGTGGTCGGCGATCCGGGCCACCTCCTCGTCCGCCCCGCCCATCCGGATCTCGGGCAGCGGGTAGTCCACGGGCACGATGTAGTGGAGTTTGCTGATGTGGATGAAGCTGTCACCCAGGGTGCGCGGCATCCGGGGATTCATCTCGGCGATGATGACTTTGGCCGCCTGCGCGGCCGGCTTGGTCAGGCCCACCTCGATGCCGAAAGAACAGAAGCCGTGCTCGTCCGGCGGGGAGACGTGGACCAGGGCGACGTCCAGCGGCAGGGAGCCGCCCTTGAACAGCCGGGGCACCTCCCCCAGGAAGCACGGGGTGAAGTCGGCCCGGCCCTCATTCACCGCCTGCCGCACATTGTCGCTGATGAACAGGGTGTTCACCCGCAGGTGCGCCTCCATCCCCGGCGCGACGTACTCCGCCGGGCCGATGGTGAGCACCTGGACGATCTCCACGTCGTGCAGCTCGGGCGCGCGGGCCACCAGGGCCCGGAGCAGCGTCTGGGGCACCGAGCAGTTCCCCGTCAGGTAGACGCGCATCCCGGGCCGGATGAGGCGGACCGCCTCGTCGGCGCTGACGATCTTCGCCGCATAACCCGTCGCCACCATATTCACGGCCGCACCACCACGCCGGCCTGCAGCTCCCTTGACCGGCGCAGCGCCTCCTGCACGCCCAGCTCCCCCATCAGCTGCAGGTACGGCAGCACGGCATTGGTCCAGGCGTAACTGGCCGTGCGGGCGACCCGGGCCGGGACGTTGGGCACGCAGTAGTGGATCACCCCTTCGGCCACGAACACGGGGTCCCGGTGGGTGGTGGGGCGGCTGGTCTCCACGCAGCCGCCCTGGTCGATGGAAAAGTCGATGATCACGGCCCGCGGCCGCATCGCCCGCACCATCTCGCGGGTCACCAGCACGGGCGCCCGCTGGCCGGCCACGTAGACGGCGCCGATCAGCACATCGGCGAAGGCCACGGCCTTGGCCACGTTGTAGGGCGTGGCCAGCATCGTGACGATGCGCCCGCGACAGGTGGCTTCCACGTGCCGCAGGCGCGAGAGATCCCTATCCAGGATCGTCACCTGCGCGCCGGCTCCCAGGAACGCCTGGGCGGCGTTGGTGCCGACCACCCCGGCCCCCAGGATGACGACGTTGGCCGGCGGCGCCCCCGGAATCCCGCCCAGCAGGATGCCGCGCCCGGCCTGCTCGCCCCGAGGCATGCCGGCCGGTCGCGTCTCCAGCAGCGCGCCGGCGATGACCGGCGCCAGCCGTCCCGCCACCTCGCTGGTCGGCTGCAGCACGGGGAAGGTGCCGTCCTCGGCCTGGATCATTTCCGCGGCGATGGCGGTGACGCCTCCCGCGGCCAGGGCGTTGCGCAGATCCGGCGAGGCCACGCTCAGGTGCAGGAACGCCAGGAGCGTCTGACCGGCGAAGAAGGCGTGCTCCTCCGCGGTGGGGCGGCCGACTTTGACCACAACCGCGGCCCGCCGCCACACCTCCTCCGCGGAGTAGACCACCGTCGCTCCGGCCTGGGCGTACTCCTCGTCCCCGAAGCCGGCGGCCGCCCCCGCGTCGCGCTCGACCAGCACGCGGTGGCCGGCCCGCACCAGGGCGTCGGCTCCCGAAGCGGTCAGCCCGACGCGCTGCTCGCCCGGACGTACCTCCCGCGGCACCCCGAAATCCATGGTCGGATCACGCCTCCACCCGTAGCGTACGAACCGCGGGAACCCCCCAGCAATCAGGCCGGGGCCTGATGGAAATGTCTATGCCGGAATCCGGCGCACACTGTATTCCCTCTGCCCGAGGCCCCCCTAGACTGGGCTGTGAGGAACGTGGTATTTCCGTTGTGAGGACAGTGGTCTCTCTCCGGAGGCTTCCCTCATGCGTATCGCCATCCTCACCGGCGGAGGGGACGCACCCGGGCTCAACGCCGCCATCCGGGCGGTCGCGCGCGCGGCCTGGCAGGAAGGGTACGAGGTGGTCGGGATCCGCAACGGATGGTGGGGTCTTGTCCACAACGACGTCCTCCCGCTCTCTCCTGATCTGATTTCGGGCATTCTCCCGCGCGGTGGAACGGTCCTGGGCACGTCGCGCTACAACCCCTTCAAGGACGCGGCCGACCCGCCGCGGATGCTGGAGACGCTCCGATCCCGCGAGATCGACGCCATCGTGGCCATCGGCGGAGACGACACCCTCGGCGTGGCCCTGAAACTCTCGCAGATGGGAGTGCGCGTCGTCGGCATCCCCAAGACCATGGACAACGACATCCCCGGGACCGACTTCACCATCGGGTTCGACACCGCCGTCAACGTGGTCATGGATGCCTGCGACAAGCTCCATCCCACCGCCGAGGCCCACCACCGGGTCATGGTCGTGGAGGTGATGGGCCGGGACGTGGGCTGGGTGGCCGCGGTGGGCGGCCTGGCCGGGGGGGCCGACATCATCCTGGTCCCCGAGGTGCCCTTCACCCTGGACGAAGTCTGCGAGCGGGTGCGGGCGCGGCACCGACGCGGCCGCAGCTTCAGCATCGTCGTCGTGTCCGAGGGGGCCAAGATCACCGAGCTGGGGACGCAGATCGTTCAGGAGACGCGGGTGGACGCCTTCGGCCACGTGCGCCTCGGGGGCATCGGGGCCGTCCTGGCCAGAGAGATCGAAGCCCGGACCGGCTACGAGTGCCGGGTCACGGTCCTGGGCCACCTGCAGCGCGGGGGGTCGCCCTCGGTGTTCGATCGGGTCCTGGCCACCCGCTTCGGCGTGGCGGCGGTCCAGCTGATCAAGCAGGAGCGGTTCGGTCACATGGTGGCGCTCCAGGGTAACCGCATCACCGCCGTCCCCCTGGCGGAGGCGCTCACCGGGAGCCACGCCCTGGATCTTGAACTGTACAACATCGCCAACCTGTTCTCGTAAGGCGGAGGAAACGACGATGCCCGCCCTGTCCGCCGGGAAACTTGTGAACCTGCAGCGCCTGACCGACGCGGCCGGCCGGTTCAAGATGCTGGCCATCGACCAGCGCGACTCCCTGCGCAACGCCCTGGCCAAAGCGATCGGCGTCACCCCGAAGGACGTGGCCTACGGGGATCTGGCGGCCACGAAGGCCCTCATCACGGAGGTCCTGGCGCCCTGCTCGACGGCCACGTTGGTGGACCCGGTCTACGGCCTGCCGCAGGCGACGAAACTGATTCCCGGCGACGTGGGGCTGCTGGTGGCGGCGGAGGAGACGGGGTACGATCGGGCCGGCCCCGACGGCCGGCAGCGAAAGTCCCGCTTGGTCACCGGGTGGACGGTGGCCAAGGCGAAGCGGGCGGGCGCCAACGCGGTCAAGTTGCTGATCTACTACAATCCCGACGCCGACGGCGATGTCCTCCGTCACCAGCAGGATCTGGTGCGCCACGTGGGGGCCGACTGCGAGCGCGAGGACCTTCCGTTCCTGCTGGAGGTGGTGACCTATCCCATTGAGGAGCCGTCGGCCGATACCCCGGAGTTCGCCCGCAAGCGGCCGCGCCACACGATCGAGTCGGCGCGGGAGTTCAGTAAAGACGAGTACCGCGTCGACATCCTGAAGCTGGAGTTCCCCGGCGACCTGAAGTACTCGCGCCAGTTCTGCCAGGCGGTCTTCGACGGCAAGGAGCGCCCGGCGCTGTTCACTCTGGACGAGGCCCGGGGGTTCTGTCGGGAGCTCGCCGCCGCAGCCGCCCATCCCTGGGTCATCCTGAGCGGCGGCGTGGACATCAAGGAGTTCCTGGTGAACCTGGAACTGGCCGTGGAGGCCGGCGCCAGCGGCTTCCTCTGCGGCCGGGCCATCTGGAAGGACGCCGTCCCGAAATACCCGGACCTCGCCGCCATGCGCGCATTCCTGCAGACTGAAGGAGTCTACAACTTCGCCCGGGCCAACGCGGCGGCGGAACGGGCGCGGCCCTGGTTCGCCCACCCCCGCTTCGGCGGGTGGGAGGCCGTCGCCCTCGCCGACGGCGACGAGCGCTGGTACCAGCGCTACTTCCCCAACCGCCTGTTCGGATAGGGCTCAAGTCAACTGCTCGACGCGGACCCGCCGCTCCAGCGACCGGGCCACCGCACTCTCGACGGCACCCGGCAGCAGCGTGGTGACATCGGCCGCGGCGGCGGCGACGCCGAGGCGCACCGCCTCCACCAACGACCTCTTCCGGAACAGGCCGACGGCGATCCCGGCGGAGAGGCTGTCGCCCGCGCCGATGGTGTTAACCCGTTCCACCTCCGGGGGAGCGACCAGCCAGGCGGCGTCGCTCTGCACCAGCACGGCCCCCTTTTCCCCCAGGGTCACCACGACCGCCTGGGCTCCGGCGGCGAGAAGCTGACGTCCCGCCCTGGCGACGTCGTGCACCGAGGTGAGCCGGCGCCCCAGACTGTCGGCGAGTTCACGACGGTTGAGCTTGGCCACGCTCGGACCTGCGGCGACGCCGAGGCGGAAGGCCTCCCCCGGAGTGTCGAGGATCACGGGACGCGGCTTCGCCCACCCGATGAGGGAGGCGAAGAACCGCGCCGGCAACCCCGGAGGCTGGCTGCCGTTGAGCACGACTACGGAACTGCGCGGCAGATGGGCCGCGATCCGCCGACGCAGCCTACGGACCGCGACCGCATCGACGGAGGCGCCGCGCTCATTCACCACCGTCTCGCTGCGGCCGGGGTCGATGATCAGGGTGCACAGCCGTCCGGGGCCCTCGATGCGCACCGCGTCCAGGGACAGCCCGGCCTCCCGCGCCCCCCGCACGATCGGTCCCGCCGCCTCGCCGGCGACGAACCCCGTGACCAGCGCGGGGACCCCAAGCGCCCGCGCGGCGCGGGCGACGTTGAGCCCCTTGCCGCTGGCCAGGGGAATCGCTTCCGCCGCCCGGTGCACCGCGCCGACGGCAAATCCCGGCACGACCAGCACGCGGTCGTAGCACAGGTTCGGACAGACGCACAGGATCACGGCGGAACCAGCACCAGGCCGGCCGCGCCCATCAGCCCCGCGTCGCGTTCCAGCGCTCCCCGCTCCACCGCCGGCGGGGTCTGGCCGGTCAACCCGGCGGTCCGAACGGCCTGCCGGACGGATTCGACCAGGGGAGAGGCGGCGGAGAACAGTCCGCCGCCCAGCACCAGCCGCTCGGGATCCGTCAGACGCACCAGCAGCACCGCCGCCCGCCCCAGGAACTCTCCGGCCTCGCGGATCACCTCGACGGCCCACAAGTCGCCGGACGCGGCGGCGGCAAAGACCTGCTCCGCGGTCAGGATCTCTTTGGATCCCACCCGGCGGGCCGCGCGCTGCGCAATCCCCCACCCGCCGGCCACCGTTTCCAGGCACCCCCGCCCCCCGCAGCGGCAGGGCTCGCCGTCGGGAACGACGGGGACGTGACCGAGTTCTCCGGATGCGCCTTTCGACCCGCGGTAGAGCCGCCCCCCGCAGATGAACGCGGCGGCGATCCCGGTGCCGGCGCTCAGGTAGACCATCTCTTGCGCCCCGCGCCCCGCGCCCCAGTGGAACTCCCCCCAGGCGGCGGCCCGGACGTCGTTCTCCACCAGGACCGGACACGGCACAACCTCCTGGACGATGGTCCTCACCGGGAAATCGCGCAGGTCCAGGTTGGCCGAGTAGCGGACGACTCCCGCCTGCGCATCCACCAGCCCCGGGACGGCCAGCCCGACGCCCACTGGCTCCGCTCCTTTCTGGCGCATCCCGGCAAAGACCTCGGCGACCGCCCGACGGAGCCGATCGGCGATCAGGGCGTTGCCGCGGTCGTCCCCTACCGGTTGCACCGTCTGCCGGACGATCGCGGGGGCGGCACTGACGGCGGCGACGCGGAGCAGCGTCCCGCCCAGATCGACGGCGATGACCGCCTCCATGGGCCGTCTACCTCGTCGTGGTCACCGTGATCAGCCCGCGGGTGATGTAGCGGCGGAAGGCCATGGCGAAGGCCACCGGGGGCAGCATCGTCAGCACCACGGTCACCGCCACCACGCCGAAACTGACGTCCGGATTGATGGCGGTATTGGCCACGATCACGGGGATCGTCTGCGACCGGATCGTCGAGGTGACGAAGAGCGCAAAGGGAAAGTCGTTGTAGGAGAACATGAAGCTGAAGGCGGTGGCCGCGGCCAGGGCCGGCGCCGTCACCGGCACCACGATTCGCACCAGGGCCTGGAGGCGTGTGCAGCCGTCGACGAAGGCGGCCTCTTCCAGGTCCGGCGGCACCCGCCGGAAGTAGACGGTCAGGAACCACACCGTGAAGGGCAGCGTGAACACCGTGTGAATCAGGATCAGGGCGGCGTAGCGGTCCAGCAGGCCGAGGCGGTTCACGATCAGGTAATAGGGGATGGCCACGGCCATGGGCGGCAGCAGCCGGCTGGCCAGGATGAAGGAGTACAGCGGCCCGGCTCCGGGGAAGCGCAGCCGGGAGAAGGTGTAGGCGGCGAGGGTGCCGAGGACCAGATTGGCCAATGCCACGCTGACCGCCACGATGGTGCTGTTCCGCAGCGCCGGCAGCGCGTCGCGGGCCTTCTCCGAGATGCGCCCCCGGGCGATCCCGGTCTCCTCGTAGCCGGCGGGGAAGCGGCCGGTGAAGACGAACCGGTAGTTGTCCACCGTGAGCACCCGCGGGATCCAGCGGGGGGGGACGCGGAACAGTTCCTTTTCCGGCTGGATGCTGCTCAGGGCCACCCAGGCGAAGGGGGCCAGGATATAGGCGGCCAGCGCCAGGCTGAGGACCACGGGGAGACCGGACCGCAGGACACGCCGCCCGCTCATGTCGCGTAGATCTCCTCGCTGCGCAGCAGACGCAGGTACAGCGCGATGAGTGCCACCAGGGCCAGCGCCAGCAGCACGGCCAGCGCGGCGCCCTGCCCGAAGTTGAAGGCGACGAACATGCTGTTGTAGAGGTAGTAGGAGATCAGCGACGTGGCGCCCGCCGGGCCGCCTCCGGTCATCACGTAGAGCAGGTCGAAGGTGACGATCCCCACCATCGTCTCGTAGACCAGGACGATCAACGTCGTGGGCAGGACCAGGGGAACGGTGATGCGGCGCAGCGCGGCCAGGGCTCCGGCCCCGTCCACCCGCGCCGCATCGTAGAGCTCCTCGGGAATGGCCTGCAGCGCCGCCAGGTAGAGGATCGAGGTGAGGGGCACCTCCTTCCAGATGTGGGCAAAGAGCACGCAGGCCAGGGCCGACCGGGGGCGCGACAGCCAGGGCAGATAGGAGTCGATCAGGCCGAGGGAGTACAGCGCGCCGTTGAAGGCACCGTAGCTGCTGTTGAAGATCCAGGCCCAGATGATCCCGCTGATCACGGTGGGGATGGCCCAGGGCAGCAAGATGACCACATTCAGCAGGGGGGCGAGCGGCGTCCGGGCGTTGAGCAGATGGGCGACGGCGAAGCCGAGGAGCGTGGCCAGGGGCACGGCCCAGGCGACGAAGGTCAGGGTGTGCTGCCAGCTGGCGACGAAGAACTCGCTGCGCACGACATCCAGGTAGTTCTTCAGGCCGACGAAGGGCTGGCTCCACGGTCGATACAGCACCACCTCGCGCAGGCTGGTGAGCAGGGCAAAGGCGAAGGGGTAGAGGGTGAACAGCGCGACGATCAGCACCACCGGGAGCACGGTGGCGTACGCGTAGCGGGTTTCGCGGTACTGTCGCCGAGGTGGCACCGACGTCCGCATGCTCACCAGGTCCGCGGCTTCACACGGAAGGGGGACGGCGCCCCGCCGTCCCCCTTCGCCTCCCCGGCACCGGTCCCTACTTCTTCATCTCCCGCCACTTGGCGGCCGAGGCCTTCAACGCCTCCAGGGCGCTCTTCTGGCCCAGCAGCGCCTTGTTCATTTCCTTCTGGAACTCCAGGCTCCAGGAGCCCCAGAACGGTGTGAGGGCCTCCTTAGCCCGCGCCAGTTTGGCCTGCTGCTCCTCCAGGGTCACGTTCCCCCACTTGTTGATGGCGGCGCGGATCTGCGGATCCTTGTAGAGGGGCAGTTGGGCGAAGCCGAGCCCTTTGTCCAGGGCCCAGCGCTTGACGACCACGAACTCGTTCCCGGTGCGCCCGCCAAAGTACTCCAGGAACTTCCAGGCCGCCTCGCGCACCGCCGGGCCGCGGTCGGCGGCCATCTTGGTCATGGCGTAGAAGCGGACGAAGCCCACGGTCCCGTGGCTCTCGCCCGGCATCAGGGCGAACTTGAACTTCCCGGCCTGAGCGTGGGCCCCCGGGGTGTTCAGGTCGGCCAGGTTGTACTTGGGCAGGACGGCGAAGGCCACCTGGCCGGCGCCCATGGCTTTGACCAGGGGAATCTCCGTGGTCTCCAGGGAGGCCGGGTTGATGATCTTGTGCTTGCGCATGCCGTCCACGAGCCACTGCGCCACCTTGTGCGCGGCGGAGCCCTCACGGTCGTAGATGGGGTTCAGATTGGTGTCGAACATGCGGTAGTCCTTGTACGAGTACACCATGGAGAGGAAGACCTCGATGTACCAGGGGGTGATGTCCTGGAACTGGAACATGATGGGATACTCGACGATCTTCTTCTCCTTCATGGCCAGGGCCATCTTGGTCACGTCGTCCCAGGTGGCCGGCGGGGCGGAGAAGCCCGCGCGCTTCAACATCTCCTCGTTGTAGATGAAGATGATCGTGTCGGCGTAATAGGGCAGACCGTACAGCTTGCCCTTGTAGGTCATGCCCTCGATGGCGTAGGGCGCGAAGTCGGGCTTGTAGGCGTTGACCTGCGGGAAGTAGTCTTCCAGAGGCACGATCCAGTTGGCGGCGGCCCACTGCTGCAGCCAGTGGTCGGAGGAGTAGGCCAGGTCGGTCGGGGTCTTGCCGACGAACCGGGCCGTCATCACGTCCACGTACTTCTCCCAGGCGAAGTCCTGCAACGCGACCTTGATCCCGGGGTTGGCCGCCTCGAACTTCTTGATGTTGTCCAGGATCACGTCGGTGCTGTAGGACCAGACGGTGAAGGTAAGCTGCACGGGTGCGGCCCCGAACGCCGCGCTCCCCGTCAGGATCACGGTCAGGAGAAACGCCAGTACCGCAATACGACGACTGCCCATCTACGCTGCCACCCCCTATCTCGGCGGAGTTCCGTGCCGCCCGGCCAGCCACAGCGTCGCCTGGCGCCAGAACTGGTGGTAGCCGGGCCACTTCATGAAATTGACACCCCAGTGCGGTGTCGTGTCGGAGGCGAAGACCATCGTCCGCCCGCGGCCGTAGTCGCGCACGGCGATGAGGGGATCTTCGGGCGCCTGCGGCCCGGCGCGTACCGTGGCCAGCACCCTGGCTTCGGGCCGTGCCGCAGCCCGGTTGTAGCCCAGCAGCGGGGGGAAGGCGTCCCAGTCGATCCCGGCCATCACGGGATGCGTGCGGTCCCGGACCGTGATGAGGGCCCCCTGAGGCGTCTCCACACGGTCGTCGGTGGCCTGGAAGACCACGGGCAGCGCCTCCTCCACCGGCGTCCCGTGCCACACGCCGTGCCCGAAGCGTCCCTGGAAGGACAGCCAGCCGCCCACCATCAACAACCCGCCGCCCTCTTCGACGAACTGGCGGATGAGTTCGAGGCGGTTGGGCAGCACGATGGTCCGGGGGGACGTCCAGGCCTCGGGCGTGTAGAACTCCGGATAGAAGTAGAAGATGTCGGCTTCGACCTCTTCGATCACGACGACGTCGAACTTCTTCAGCTCGGCCAGTTCCCGGGGGAAACTGCTGTAGACTTCCCAGCTCGGCTGCTGGGTCACCTGAATCTCGCCGCCGCGCTCCAATCCTTCGATGAAGGCTTTGGCCCAGTTGTGGAACTGCAGCCCCTTCACCTCCAGGGCGAAGGGCGAGAGGGCGAACAGCGGGCCGAACATGGCCCCCGCTCCACCGGCATACAGCACCTTCGTCATTGCTCACCTCCCTCCAGTGGGAATCGGGCCCAGGTCACCACCGGCTGGAGAAACCGGGGCGTGTCCGGGTCAACTCCGCGGGCCCGGGCCGCGTGCAGCGCCAGCCACTGCAACCAGATCCCGTCCAGGAGCATGGCCGCCACCGAGCCCAGGGAAACGGGCAGGGGGACGGCCGTCACCCCGTCGACGCCGTCGCCCAGGGCGATGACCCGTGCGCCGAGCCCGGCCACCTGGCGCAGCACCTCCCGCTCGTAGGCCGCCCCGCGGGACGAGAGCACGCCGATGACGACGCCCTCGGAGGCGGCGGCCTTCGGGCCGTGCAGGTACTCCAGGGTGTGGTAGGCGCAACCCGGGGTCAGGGCCATCTCGGTCATCTTCAGCGCGCCCTCACAGGCAATCGCGAACATCGCTCCCGAGCCCAGGTAGACGAAGAACCGGGCCGCGAAGTCGCATCCCCGTGCCTGGTCGGACAGCCGGTCGATCTCGCCGGCGGCGACGGCGGGAATCCCCCGGAGTTCCGCGGCCTGCCGGGAGTCGCCGGCCAGATCGGCGGCGAGATACGCCAGGGCGAGGAGGAGGGAGGTGAATGAAGCGGTCATGACGATGCTGCGCTCCTCCACGGGAAGGACCAGCGCGAGCTGGCTGGCCTGGAGGAGCGGGCCGCTCCCCGCGCAGGTGACCGCTAGGGTGGTTGCCCCGCGATCCCGGAGGCGTCTCGCCGCCCACACCGTCTCCGTCGTCTCCCCGGAACGCGAGACGGCGATCAGCAGCGACGGCCGGCCGCCGAGGAGGAGGTCCTCCGAAGCGAAGAGGATCTCCGAAGACGGCAGGGCCCGGCAGGGGACGCGCAACGCGTCCTGCAGCAGATGTGCCGCCGCAATGGCGAGGTAGTAGGACGAGCCGCATCCGGTGAGGAGGATCTGGTCGGGCGCAGTGGTCTCCCACAGCTGCCGCACGGCCCGGGCCGCAGACGCCGTCTCGCCGAGTACGCGCTCCCACACCTCGGGCTGGGCGCGGATCTCCTCCTCCGTGTACCGGCCGAGCGCCTGCGCCAATGGGTGCCTCCGGCCGACTGCCCCGAGCTCCACAACCAGAATTGATCGTTTGTGCAATCATAGATTATCAATCGGTCACAATTTTGTCCAGAAGCTTGAGCGACTTGGCCAATCCTGGCACAATGCGGGTAGCATGAGGGACAGGCCCTCCGATCGCAGGCAGCGCATCCTCGAGATGCTTCGGGAGGCCGGCGAGATCAAGACCGACGATCTGGTCGTCCGGTTCGGCGTCTCACCGGCCACCGCCCGTCGCGACCTGCGCCTGTTGGAGCGGCAGGGGCAGGCCATCCGTCTGCACGGTGGGGCGGCCACCCCCGAAATTTCCCTCTACGAAGCCTCCTACCGCGAGCGCGAACGCAGCCACAGTGCGGAGAAGCGCCGCATCGCCGCGGCGGCCGCGGCCCTCGTCGCGGATGGCCAGACGCTGGCCCTCACCGGCGGGACGACGACCACGGCCGTGGCCCGGGCCCTGCGCGGGCGCGACGTGGTGATCGTAACCAACGCGGTCAACATCGCCATGGAACTCGCCCGCGAGCCGCGCACCCGCGTCCACCTCACCGGAGGGCGGCTGCGCGGGTCGTCCTACGAACTGGTGGGCCCGGCAGCCGCCCAGGCTCTGCAGGGCCTGAACGTCGATCTGGCCTTCATCGGCGTGAACGGCGTCTCCGTCGCCCGGGGCCTGACGACGTTCAACGAGGAAGAGGCGGAGGTCAACCGCGCGATGACCGCCGCGGCCCACCGTGTGGTCGTCGTGGCCGACCGCAGCAAACTCGGACGGGCGACCCTGGTGCAGATCTGCCCCATCGACGCCGTGCACGTCCTGATCACCGACCGCGACGCCCCCGCGGCGGAAGTGGCGGCGTTCCGGCAGGCGGGGATCGACGTGATCCTGAGCTAACCGGGTTCTTCCCCGTGCGGCGGGGGGTGCGCCCCGCCGGCGGGCACCGGGTAGGAGGGGGGGTCCCCACGAAGCACGGCAACGACGTCGGAGGCGGCCATGAGATCCATGCGCGTCATCGCCTCCAGCGTGTGGGCGCCGATGTGGGGGGTGAGGATGACGTTTGGCGCGCGGAGCAGCGGGCTCTCCCAGGGCGGCTCCACGGTGAAGACATCGACGGCCGCGCCGGCGAGTCTGCCCCCCTCAAGCGCGGCGGCGAGAGCCTCTTCGTCGATCACCCCGCCCCGGGCCACATTCACCAGCACGGCCGTTGGCTTCATCCAGGCCAGCTCGCGCGCTCCGATCAGTCCCCGCGTCTTTGGAGTCAGGGGGACGTGGACGGAGACCGCGTCCGCCGTGCGCAGGAGGTCCTCCAGGGGCAGGTAGGCGATGCCGTGCGCCAGGGCATAGGGACGGTCCTCCGCCACGTCGAAGGCCACCACGCGCATCCCCAGGGCGCGGGCCCGTTCCGCCACCCCTCGCCCGATCCGTCCCAGGCCGACCACGCCCAGCGTCCGCCCCCGGGCCTCATAGCCCAGCACCGGCTCCCATCGGCCCTCCCGCACCGTCCGGTCCGCGGCCACGATGCCGCGCCACAGGGCGAGCAGCAACGCCACGGTCAACTCGGCCACGGCGTCCGTGTTGGCGCCCGGCGTGTAGGTGACCGCGATGCCCAGGGCCGCCGCGCCGGCCAGGTCGATGTTGTCCACGCCCACGCCGTGTCGGGCGACCACGCGGAGCCGGGGACTCCCGGCGAGCACGCGGCGGGTGACCTGATCTGTCCCGACGATCAGGGCCTGGGCGTCGCGCGCCAGACCCACCATGCGATCCTCGGGCCAGGGCGCCCCCTGCCCCGCCATGACGACATCCAGCCCGGCCTCTTCCAGCAGGCGGATCCCGTCCGGAACGTAGCGACCGAAGGATCGCGAGGTCACGACGACCCGCGGCGAGGGCCCGGTCGCCATCTCACTGACCGGCCAGTCCGGCAACCGCCTGCCACAACGCATCGTGGCCGGCGACAAGCGACTCGTAGAGCGCCGCGGCCCGGCGATAGGGTGCGGCGCGCTCCGGATCGGGAGTGAATCGGGCCTCGGGCCAGGTGAAACGGCTCACGGCGTCATTGAGGTCGTCAAAGATTCCCACACCGTATCCGGCGAGAATGGCGGTACCCAGCGCCGCCGCCTCGGTCCGGTTCAACCGCACGTAGGGCAACTGCAGCACGTCGGCTTTGACCTGGTTCCACAGGGCGCTTTTGGCGCCCCCGCCGACCACGCGCACCTCCTCGAACCGCAACTCCGGAACCAGGTGGCGCGCCACGGAGAGGTAGATAGCGTACTCATACGCCACGGCCTCCAGCAGGGCGCGATAGAGGTGGGGAATGCCGTGCGCCCAGGTCAACCCGACCCAGGCTCCCCGCAGATCGGGACGGTTCGGGCAGACCCGGCCCCCCAGGTGGGGGACGAAAAGGAGCCCGTCGGCGCCCGGCGGCACGCCGGCCGCGCGGTCATCCAGCGTCTCGTAGCCCCATGTCGTCTCGCCGCCGGCGCGCAGCAGGTCGCGGAACCAGCGCAAATTCAGCCCGCCCCCGTTGATGTAGCCGATGACGTACCACAGCCCTTCGGGCACGAGGCGGGCCGTCAGGAGCGTGCGGTGTCTCAGGTCGGGGGAGAAGCGCGGGACGCAGGGCGCGAACACCGACGCGGTGCCCGCGGCGTCGTAGACGATGCCCGGCCGGAGAATCCCCGCCCCGAGCATCGCCGCGGCCTGGTCGCCGGCGCCGGCCACCACCGGGGTCCCCTCGGCGAGCCCGAGGCTGGAGGCGCCTGACGCGGTGAGGCGGCCCACGACCGCCCAGGGCTGGACAATCCTCGGGAACTTATCTTCCGGCAGGCCGAAACGCGACAGCAACTCCGCCGACCAGCGCCCGGCCTGAGGATCACCGAAACACGAGAAGTGGAGGTAGGTGGGATCGATGAAGGCCTCCGCAGCCTCCAGCCCGCACAGGGCCCCCGCGATGTAGCCGGCCGGCATGATGACCTTCGCCGTACGGGCGAAGACCTCGGGACGCTCCCGCTGCCACCAGAGGATCTTGGGTCCGTGGGTGTAGCTCGGTGGCCCTCCGGTCAGGGCGATGATCTGCTCCGCCGCCTCCCCCATCTCCGCCACGCAGCGTCCGCACCGAGTGTCCAGCCAGGAGTCGTAGGGCGCCACCGGACGGAAGCGCTCATCGATGAGCGCGATACCGGCCATCTGTCCGTCGAAGCCGATCGCCGCCACGTCTGCCGGTCGGACGGCGGCTTCCTGCACGCACCGGCGCACGGCGCGCGCCGTCTCGCCGAGCATCTCTTCGAGATCCTGCTCCACGTGGCCCGGCGCAGGCTGGATCAGATGGGACGGCTCGGCGGCTTCCGCCAGGACGGTGCCGTGGTCATCGATCAGGACCGCCTTCGTCGCGGTCGTGCCGACATCGACGCCGCACAGGTATCTTTGGGCCATGCTAGCCGCTCCCCCCGACGGACCGACGGGGGTTGGGCACGACGACCACCTCCCCCGCCTGATGGACAACGAGGAGGTCGAACCCCGACGCCGCGAGCGTGGCGTAGTCGTGCCCCGCGTCCGCGGGATAGGTGTAGAGGAAGATCAACGGCTCCTCTCCGGTGTTCACGCTGCGGTGCGCCCATCCCGGCGCGACGTAGACCACCGTCCCCGGCTCCAGCGGCAGGGTCCGGGCGTCGGCCCCTTCGGCCTGCACCACCAGGCAGCCCCGGCCCCGCAGTCCCACATAGACTTCCGCCGTGTCGCGGTGGCGGTGATAGTGCCCCCGGGTCATAAAGAACTCCGTGCCCACGCGTCCCGGATAGACCACGGTCACGCCGAACATCAGGTGACCGGGGGCTTCCGGCAGCGATGGTTCAAAGGTCTCGTAGATGACGGGATCACCGGCGCCGATGAGCGCCTCCAGCGCCGCCGCATCCTGGAAGACGCCGCGCAGATCGTGCGCCCGCCGCGGATGCCGCGCGGCCGGGGCCATCGCCGCCTCCGGGTCGGTGGTCAGACGCACGAGCAGTGGTTCGACCGCCATCACAAAAGCTCCAGCCGGATGTGTTTGACCAGCAGGTACTCCTCGAGACCATGGTGGGAGAGCTCGATGCCGAGTCCGCTCTCCTTCCACCCGCCGTAGGGGAACGGCACCTCACCGCCGGCGACGTTGTTGATCCCGACCGTGCCGGCCTCCAGCCGCTCCGCCACAACCATCGCGGTGCGCAGGTCGCGCGTAAAGGCGTAGGCCACCAGGCCGTACGGCGTGTCGTTGGCCATGGCCACGGCCTCCTCCATCGTGGCAAAGGGCATGATGGGCGCGACGGGGCCGAAGGTCTCCTCACGCATCACCTTCATGGAGTGATCGACGTCGAGCAGGACCGTGGGCTGGTAGAAGAAGCCGCGGGAAAACTCCGCCGGCCGCGCCCCGCCGCAGGCCACCGTGGCACCGCGGGCCCGGGCATCGGCGACGTGCTCTTCGACTTTCTCCCGCCCCTCCCGCGTGGTCATCGGGCCGAGGTCGGGATCGTCCAGCCCGGGACCGAGGCGCAGGCGCCGCGTCTCCTCGACGAAGGCCTCGACATAGGGCCGGTAGATGTCCCGGTGCACGTAGACGCGGTTGATGGCGTTGCAGATCTGCCCGGCGTTGCGGAACGCCCGGTACACCCCGGCCTTGGCCGCGGCGTCGAGCGGCGCGTCCGGGAAGACCAGGAGCGGGCAGTGGCCCCCCAGTTCCAGGGAGATGCGCTTCACGCCGTCGCTGGCCATGGCCATGATCGCCTTCCCCGTCTCGGTCTGACCGGTGAAGGCGATCTTGCGGATGGCCGGATGCTTGACCAGGGAGGTCCCCACGGTGGCCCCGGGGCCGATGACGATGTTGATCACGCCGGCGGGAGCCCCGGCCTCCATCAGACACTCCAGAAACCGAGAGACCGCCACGGGGGTGGCCGACGGCGGCTTGACGACGAGCGTGCACCCGGCGGCGAGCGCGGGGGCCACCTTCCAGGCCAGCAGGAGCACCGGGTAGTTCCAGGGGCCGATCGCCGCGACCGGCCCGACCGGCTGGCGGATCACCAGGCTGCGCCGGTTCGGGTTGTCATTGGGCAGGATCTCGCCTGCAATCCGCCGGGTCTCTTCGGCATAGTACTCCAGGGCGTCGATCCCGGCCTGGATTTCGCTCCGCGCCTCGCGCAGCGGCTTGCCCTGTTCCAGGGTCAGCAGCCGCGCCAGCTCGTCGATGCGCTCTCTGATCAGGGCCGCCCCACGGCGCAGCAGCCGGGCCCGCGCCGAGGGAGCACTCTGAGCCCAGGCGGGAAACGCCGAAGCCGCAGCCCGGGCGGCACGATCCACGTCCTCGACGGAGGCCGTGGCCGATCGCGCCACCACCGTTTCGGTGGCCGGATCGATCACGTCGGCCGGACGACCGCCTCCTTCGACCCGTTCCCCCGCGATGACCAATGGAACCCACTCCACGCCGTCTCCCTCCTTGCCGGACAGATTCAAGGCGCGCCTCCGGGACGGATCACCACCTTCAGGACGTCCGGCGCCCGGGCGCGCAGGAATGCCTCCTCAAGCTCCCCCAGGGGGAGTTGAACGGACACCAGCCGGCCGAGCGGCAGACGTCCCGAGGCCGCCAGGTCGATCGCACGGCGGTATTGACGGGCGCTGGACCCGCTGGTCCCCGTGACCGTCAGCTGGCGGTAATGAATGCGGTTGGCATCCAGGATGGGCGGGGCCGTCCCGCGCGTCAGGCCGGCAAAGACGTGGATGCGTCCCAGCGCCGCCGCCGCGGCCAGAGCCTGCTCCAGCGGCTCCCGTGCCGGGACGGCTACGATGACGACGTCGAAACCTCGACCCGCGGTGAACTCCCCCACCGCATCGGAGACCTCCTCCGGCGTCACCACCGCGTCCGCACCAAAGGTCCGGGCCTGGGCCCTCCGAAAGGATTCTGGCTCCACGGCGACGACCGATGCCGCGCCCAGCGCGCGGCTGACCAGCAGGTGCATCACCCCCATCGGCCCGGCGCCGAACACCAGCACGCGGTCGCCCCACCCCGTACGGACCGCCTCGTGCGCGTTGAGAACGCAGGACAGCGGCTCGACCAGTGCGGCCTCCTCGTCGGGCAGCGCCGGAGGGAGCGGGACAACATTCCCCCGACGCACCGCCGCCGCCGGTACGAGGACGTAGTCGGCCAGCGCGCCATCGATGCTGATGCCGAGCGCTTCATAGGAAGCACAGAGGTGGTCGAGCCCGCGGGCGCACAGGTCACACCGCCCGCAGCCGAAGTTCGGGGCCACCCCCACCCGCATCCCCTCCACCACCTCGGGAGCCGCGTCGCTCGGCTGCACGACCTCGCCCGCGAACTCGTGCCCCAGCACCCGCGACGTTCCCGGCGGGATCTTGAAGTGCCCGTGGGCGATAATCTTCAGATCCGTGGCGCAGATGGACGCGGCGCGGACGCGCAACAGCAGGTCATCCCGTGACGGCCGCGGGATGGGCCGCGCCTGCAGACTCAGTCCGCCGTCGGCGTACACGCCGGCGTGCATCACGGGGATGTCGCCTCCTCCAGCGACGAGGGCTCCGCCCGGCCGACCGCCTCCGCGTGCCCCGAGCGCAGCGAGGCCTCGGCCGCCATGACCACTTCCAGCGCCCGCAGGCCGTCGATCGCCCCCGCCCGCGGCGGGCGTCCCGTGCGGACGCTGTCGATGAACGCCTGGTCCTCCCGGCGGTACGCCTCGCGGTGGCGATCCCGCCAGCTGCGAAAGGTCCGCCCGGTGACGGCCCCGTCGCGGCTCACCCGCACCACGGTGCCCTCCGGCACCGCCCCCACGGTCACCATGCCTTGGGTGCCGAGCACCTCGAGACGCGCATCGTAGCCATAGTCGACCGGACACGCTCCCTCGATCGTGGCCAGAGCCGCGTTGTCCAGCTCTCCCACGATGACCCCCACATCGTAGAAGTCCGGGTGGTCCCGCAGGACATCGGTCGCCTTCAGGGCGCGGGCACGGGCGTAGACCCTGACGAACTCGCCGCCCGACAGCCAGCGGATGACGTCCACGTCGTGGCTGTTCACCTCGCCGAACAGTCCGTGGCTGCGTGCCGTCTCCAGCGCCCAGGGTGGAGGCAGACCCGGCCCGCGCGTGAGGGAACGGAGGAAAACGATGCGGCCGATTTCGCCCCCGGCGATCACCTCGCGGGCTTCCTCGTATTCCGGATCGTAGCGGCGCATGAACCCCATCTGGAAGATCACGCCGGCGCGGCGCACCGCGGCGACCATGGCCAGACCCTCGGCGATGGTGACGGCCAAGGGTTTCTCGCATTGGATGTGCCGGCCGGCGGCGGCCGCGGTCAGGACCAGCTCATGGTGGGTGAAGGTCGGGGTGGCGATGCACACGGCCTCAAAGGCCACAGACTCGAGGGCCTGGGTCAGCGTCTCGAAGGCCCGAGCCCCGAACTCCGCCGCCGCGGCGTCCCGCGCCGCGGCCACGGGATCCACGACGGCGACAACTTCCGCCCCCGGGATCGACCGGGCATAGTTGCGCCCGTGCACCATCCCGGCCCGTCCTGCTCCCACCAGACAGATCCGGACCCGCTCCATCGCGGTCTCACCCCGCTACCAGACCGTAGCCCCCGCTGACCCCGACGACGGCGCCGGTCACGAACGAGGCCTGGGGAGAGGCCAGAAAGGCGATCACCTCCGCCACCTCCTCCGGCCGTCCCAGACGTCCCAGCGGGACCACAGAGACAAGCCGATCGGCCGCAGCCTCCCCGCCGAGCATGGCGGTCTGGATCTTGCCGGGAGTGACGGCGTTGACCCGGATGCCGGACGGGGCGAGTTCGCGCGCCAAGGCGCGCGTGAAGGCCACCAGCCCGCCCTTCGCCGCCGCATAGTGCACGCCGGAGGTCCCCCCGGTGAGGGCGGCGGTGGAGGCCACGTTGACGATCGCCGGCTGAGGACTTCGGCGCAGCCAGGGCAGGGCGGCCCGGACGCAGAGAAAGGCGCCGGTGAGGTGGACAGCCAGCATCCGGCTCCACCGCTCCACGCTGAGGGATTCCACCGGCCCCGGATCGTAGTGCCCGGCGTTGTTGACGAGCACGTCCAGCCGGCCCCAGCGGGCGGTGAGGGTGGCCACCATCTCCTCGACCTCCTGCGGGTCGCTCACATCGGCGCGCACGACGAGGGTTTCTCCGCCCAGGGCGGCAATCGTTCCGGCCACGCTGCGCGCGGCAGTCTCGTCGCGCGACCAGTTCACGGCGATCCGGAATCCGCGGCGCGCCAAGGCCACCGCCGTGGCCGCTCCGATCCCGCGTGACCCCCCGGTCACCAGCGCCACCGGCGGCCCGGAGACCCTCGCCTCTGAATCTGCTGCCGTCCGCATCCCGGGACGTTCCTCAGGGCTCCAGCCAGATCGAGTAGCGGTAGCGGTCAGCGCGATAGAAGCCCTCGACATATTCCGCCGCCCGGCCGTCGTCGGCGAACAGCGTCCGCCGCAGGACCAGCACGGGACTGCCGCGCGGAACGTTGAGCTCCCGGGCCAGGCGACTCCCGGCGCGCCCCGCCTCGATGTACTGGAACGCCTTGGCGAACTTCACCCCCGCCTCCGTCAACATCTCATAGAGCGATCCGGAGAAGTCTTCCCGGCCGGTCAGGCCGATCCAGCGCGGCAGGTGGGAGAACGTCACCGCGATCGGCGCGCCGTCGGCGTAGCGCACCCGTTCGATCCGCAAGACGCGCTCCCCCCCGGCCACATGCAGCGCCTCCTGCACCACAGGCGGGGGAGGGACCCAGGCGACCTTCACCACCCGCGTCGACGGCTGTGCGCCCCGCAGCCGCATCTCCTGGGTGAAGCTAAGCAGCTTTGGCAGAGGCTCTTCGAGCCGACGCTGCAGGACAAAGGTGCCCCGTCCGCGGCTCCGTACCAGGTGACCTTCCTCGACCAGGGCGGTCAGGGCCTGACGCATCGTATGCCGGCTGACGTGGAAGAGGCGCTGCAGTTCCGTCTCCGCGGGAATCATCGTCCCCGGCGGGAACTCCCCGGACTGGATCTTCTGTCGCAGCAGGTCCCGGATCTGCGCATACAACGGCGCCGTGCCCGCCCGCCGCACCAGAGGACCGACCGGAGTCGTACCCACCGACGCGTCGCCGCCGCCTGCGCTCGTCATGAGCCAAACCTCCGTCGCCGCCACTGATCGAAGACCACGACGATGATGATCACCAGACCGTTGATCACCCGCTGCCAGAACGCCGACACATTGAGCAGGTTCAACCCGTTGCTCAGCACGCCCATGATCAGCGCGCCGATGACCGTGCCGACGACGGTCCCCTCTCCGCCGAAGAGGTTGGTCCCGCCGAGCACCACGGCGCCGATCGTCTGCAGTTCCATCCCCTCGCCCATCAGGGCGTTGGCGGAGTTCAGCCGGCCGGTGAGGACCAGGCCCCCGACCCCGGCCATCAGTCCGGAGAAAGCGTACACGGAAATTTTCGTCCGGTCGACGTTGATGCCCGAGACGCGCGCGGCCTCCCGGTTGCCTCCCACGGCTAGGGCGCAGCGGCCCAGGCGTGTGTGCTGGAGGACGAACCACCCGCCGATCACCGCGACCAGGGCGACGAGGGCGGGCACCGGGACGCCCATGATCGCCCCGCTGCCCAGCCAGATGAGCTCCGCGGGCAGGTAGGCCTTCAGCTGGATGGCGGTCAGGTGCGAGGGGACGGGCAACCCCTGGGTGATCAGCAGACCGACGCCGCGGGCCGTCGTGTACATGCCGAGGGTGGCGATGAAATCCGGGATGCGCCCCTTGGTGATCACGACGCCATTGAAGAAGCCGAGGGCGATCCCGACGGCGACGCCGAGCAGGAGACCGGCCCAGACGTTCCATCCCCAGTAGGCCATCGCCACCGCGGCCAGCGAACCGGCCAGGGCCATCATCGCGGCTACGGAGAGATCGATGCCGGCGCTGACGATGACCAGGGTCTGCCCCACGGCGAGGATCGCCGTGACGGCGGTCTGGGCCAGAATATTCATAAAGTTGCTCGTCGTCCGGAAGTACGGCGATACGGCCGAGAGGTACAGCACCAGGAGCAGGAGGGCGATGATCGGACCGCCCCGCAGCGCCAGGCGCGCCACGACCTGCGCCACGGCCAGTGCCTCTTCCCGAGCCTCGCCCACGGCCACCTGCACGCCCCGTTGCCCCATCACGCGACCTCCGCGTCTGAGCGGTCCAACCCCACCGCGCTTCGCAACAGCGCTTCCTGCGTCGCCTCGCCGCGCCGGTACTCGCCGACGATCCGGCCGCGGTGCATCACCAGGATCCGGTCGGCCATCGCCAGCACCTCCGGAATCTCCGAGGAGAGCATGATGATCCCCGCCCCCTGCGCGGCCAGGCGGCCCATGAGGTGGAAGACCTCGGTCTTGGCCCCCACGTCGATGCCCCGGGTGGGCTCGTCAAAGATCAGAACGTGCGCGCGGCTGGCCAGCCATTTCGCCAGCGCCACCTTCTGCTGGTTGCCGCCGCTCAGGTACATCACCAGCCGCGAGAGAACCGGCGGCTGGATGCGCAGGTCTGCCACCAGCTGTCCGGCAATGCGCGCTTCGCGCCGGTGATCGAGCACGCCGCCCCGCGTCACGGCGTCCAGACTGGCCAGGGTGATGTTGGGGGGCAGGCTGAGCATCGGCAACAGCCCCTCCCGCCGATCCTCGGTCGTGTAGCCGATGCCGCGGGCGATAGCCTCCTCGGGAGAGGAGAGGCAGACCCGCTCGCCGTCGATGAACACCTCGCCCCGGCGGATCGGCACCAGTCCAAACAGCGCCCGGGCCAGCGTGGTCCGACCGGCGCCGCGCAGGCCGAAGATCCCCAGGATCTCACCGGCATGGACCGTGAAGGTGATGTCCTGCAGGAAACCGTCCACGCTCAGTCCCTGCAC
Source organism: Armatimonadota bacterium (assembly GCA_031459765.1). Taxonomy (NCBI): domain Bacteria; kingdom Bacillati; phylum Candidatus Sysuimicrobiota; class Candidatus Sysuimicrobiia; order Candidatus Sysuimicrobiales; family Candidatus Kaftiobacteriaceae; genus Candidatus Kaftiobacterium; species Candidatus Kaftiobacterium secundum. The sequence goes on from JAVKHY010000009.1 coordinate 25,479, forward strand.
CGTGAGGACGGGAGCCCCGATGGGCACGGAGACCTTGGGAAAGCGCTCATGGATCTCGCGCCCGACCATCATCCGGACGATCGCCTCTTCGTTCGCCTCGCCTGCGGCGAGGGTCCCAACCTTGCGGCCGTCGCGCAGCACGGTGACCCGGTCGCCGATCTGCTGGATCTCGCCCAGGCGATGCGACGTGTAGAGGATGCTCACCCCCTTCTCCCGCAGTCCGCGGAGGATGGCGAAGAGCCGGTCCCGCTCGCGATCAGAGAGCGCAGAAGTGGGCTCGTCCAGGAGGAGGATGCGCACCTCGGAGGCGAGGACCCGCGCGATCTCCGTGAGCTGCTGCTCCGCCACGCTGAGGTCCCGCACCCGGGCGCGGGGGTCGATGGGAACTTCCAGGCTGTCCAGCACGACTCGCGCCTGGCGGTAGATCTCAGCCCAGTCCACGAGGTGGCGCAGCCGGCAGGGCCAGCGGCCGAGGAAGATGTTCTCGGCCACGGTCAGGCCGCCGACCAGGCTGAGCTCCTGATAGACCATGCCGATCCCCAAGGCCCGGGCCTGCTGCACGTCGGCTATCTGCACCGGCCGATCCCAAAGGAGAATGCGGCCCTCATCGCGCTGGATCGACCCGCTGAGGATCTTCAGGAGCGTGGATTTGCCCGCGCCGTTCTCGCCGAGCAGCATATGGATCTCGCCCTCGGCCAGGTCCAGGTCGACGTGATCAAGCGCGTGAACGCCCGGGAAGCGTTTGTCGATGCCCTCCAGCCGGAGGATCACCGTGGGCGGCACGGCGGTTCCCTACTGGGCGGTGTATCCGCCATCCACGGACAGGATTGCGCCCGTCGCATAGTGGAGTTCGTCGGCGGCCAGACACAGGATGCCGAAGGCGATCTCCTCCGGCCGCCCCAGCCGCCCGGCCGGACGGACGGTCTCCAGCGCCCGGCGGGCGGCGGCCGGATCCCTCTGACGCCGCAGGGAGGCGGCAACCAGCGGCGTGTCGGTCGTCCCGGGGCAGATGCAGTTCACACGGATCTCCGGCGCACCGTCTACGGCCAGGCTGCGGGTCAGGCCGATCACGCCGGCCTTGGAGACATTGTAGGCCACCTGCCCCTTGATCCCCACCAACCCGGCTTCGGAGGCGACATTGACGATCACGCCGCCGCCGTGGGCGCGCATGGCCGGGATGCAGTACTTGGCGCAGAGGAACGGGCCGGTGAGGTTCACCTCCAGGAGTCGCCGCCAGTCGGCCTCGCTCGTCGCCAGGACGTCGCCCTGCAGGTAAATTCCCGCGTTATTCACCAGGATGTCCAGCCGGCCGAACCGCGCCATCACGGTCTCTACCATGCGTCGCACATCGTCGGGATTGGAGACATCGGCGGCGATGAACACCGCCTCTCCCCCGGAGGCGGCGATCTGCTCCACCGTCTGCGGCCCGGCCCCGGCGTCCACATCCACTACGGCGACCCGGGCCCCCGCACGGGCGAAGAGGACGGCGGTGGCGCGGCCGATGCCGGCCCCCGCACCGGTGATGACGGCCACCTTTCCCCCAAAATCCATCGGCCCTGCCCCTCTCGTGCTCCGGGTTCGTGCAGGGGTGGGAGCCCGCTTCAGGGCTCCCACCCCTGCTGGTTTACTTGACTCCGGCCTTGATCGCCGTCCAGTTGATCGGCTCCAGGCGCGGATTGGGATAGTATTCCCGCGCGTTGCCCTTCCACACCGTGCGGGGCCGGATGTCGAAGATCTGCGGCACTTTGTCCTTCTGCCCCAGGGCCAGCAGCACGGCAAACTTCGTGCCGTACCAGCCCCACTCGGGGAAGCCGTGCCATGTCTCGGCCATCAGACGCCCCTCGACGATGCGCTCGACGGACTCGGGGGTCACGTCATTGGTGAAGATCTTCACCTCGGTGCGCTTCGCCGCTTCGGCGGCCAGCATGGCCCCCAGGCCCATCTCGTTGCTGGCCGCCCAGATGGCGTCCAGCGTCCCTTTGGGGTTGCGGGTCAGGAAGTCTTCCGCCGCCTTGCGGCCCTTCTCGCGGTTCCAGTCCGCCGGCAGCATCCCGACGACCTTGATGCCGGGGAAGGGATCGACGATCTTGTGGAACCCGTTGACGCGGGCGGTGGAGAAGAACCCGCCCGCGATGCCCTCGATGATCGCCACGCGGGCCCTGATGTTGGCCGTCTTGGGGTCCACCGTCTTGTAGAGGTTCTGCCACCAGGCCAGGTCCAGGTAGGTGCCGGGCTTGACATCCACCTTGGGACCGGTTCCCAGCACGCCGGGACCGCCGAAGTAATCGAGCAGGGCGTAGGCGGAGATCATCCCGGCCACGGTGTTGTCGAACCCGATGTAGGACGCCACGTTCACGCCCTTAATCGGTTCCAGCAGGTTGACGATGATCACCGGGATCCCGGCGGCGTTGGCCTTCCTGATCGCCGGGATGACCACCTCGACCTCGATCGGGGAGATGGCGATGACACTGACCTTGCGCTGAATGTAGTCTTCGATAATCGCGACCTGGTCCGCAAAGGCCACATGGGTCGCGGGGGATCGGCTGATGACCTCCACGTCAATCCCGTTCTTCCTGGCGTCGGCGGCGGCTTTCTCGAAGAAGTCGGTGGCGGTCTTGAACACGCCGGTGATGTCGGGAGGCGTCCAGCCGATAACCACCTTGGGCAGCTTGGGGGCCGCTGTGCCCCACAGGCTGAGTGTCAGGAGCATCGCCACGCTCAACGCTGCGACGCGCCATAGCAGACCACCGCGACTCATTCCCTCCCCCCTCTCTTCCGGTCGGCGGGATACCGGCATCGACGGGTAGATGTCCACCTCCCCTCCCATGCGAACGTCGCGTACGCTTCGGTATCCGGCGACGCGGAGTGAATGTCCGGACGTCTTGTCATCCGTCCGGCACCTTCAAGTCTAGCCAGGCCTCCGGGGACGGAGTAGGCGAACAAATGTTTGACATCGGATTCTTCATCTGTTCCTCAGTCCTGGCCCGGTGAGTGGGCGTGCCAGTTCAGGCTTGCACCGTCCCATCCCGGCCGATGCGGCCGACGCCGGTGCCCTCATAGGCCACCGCCACCAGATCCGTCTCCACCACCTGTCCCGGCTGCAGGATCAGGGCCGAGCCGTTGTCCAGGGCGGCCTGAATGCCTGCCGGCGGATAGCTGGTGAACGGCTCCAGGGCACAGTTGTAGGTCCGACCGTACCAGGGGTAGTCGGTGTGGCCGCCGTAGACCTGCCACATCCAGAGATACTTGAAGAGGCTCGCATCCCAGGCCATGCCAAACCCCACCGCGGTCCTCCGGTTCGTGAGGCCGTACCACCCTTCGGCCAGCTCCTTGAAGAAGACGACATCGATGGACCGCGTCTGGGGCGGCCGCACGCGGGTAATGTCCTCCAACGCTCCGCTGCGGCGATTTCGGACCATCGGGAAGTCGTAGCCGTCCCCCGGCTCCCACAGACCGTTGGGGTGGATGGCCATGACCTCCACCTTGCGCGCCGGGGTCTGGACGAAGCAGTCCTCATCCAAGAAGGGCGGACCGACCGCCGGATGGTGACCCCACATCACCGCAAACTCGCCCACCGACTCGTTCACCACGCGCTCGTGGATGAACAGTGCCGCCTTCTGGGCCTGCAGCGCCATCGTGCGCTCCAGGGTCAGTGGGGAGCGGTAGCAGCGCACCCACGTCCGCAGCGCCACACGCTCCGGCGTGTCCTCGACAATCGCCGCCTCGAAGGGCAGGAGCGAGATCTCACCGTGCAGGCCCTGCCAGGCGCCCTGGTAGGGGGTTCTGGCCCAGCCCGCCGAAGGAAAGACCTCCTGCCAGCCGCCGTAGTAGTAGTCGTGGAAGGCGCCCTCGGGCTGGGCGCTGGTGGCGACGAAGGGCCGCTGCATCGGAATCGGTGACTGCCACATGAAATCGAGATCTCGCGGCTTGTAGGTGAACTCGAAGATGTCGGCCCCCTTGTCCAGGAGGATCCCCACGCGCAGGACCTGGTTCTCCAGGAACGCGACGCGCATTCCCCGGTAGGTGTAGTCCAGGGAGATCCGGCACCCCTGTTTCCGTCCCCAGGTGTACATCCTGTTCGCCTCCTCCGCGGTTGCCGCATCGCGCGGCTTACTTCACGACCCTCACCCGTCTCCAGTCGATCGTGGCCACGCTCATCCCCAGAGCGATGAGGCCGAAGGTCACCATCTGAATATCGCGGCCCAGGGCAAGCATGAGCATCCCCGCCTGCATCCAGGTGATGATGATCGTCCCGATCAGCGTCCGGTGCGGCCCCCCCATGCCCCCGGTCAGGGCGGTGCCCCCCGCCACGACGCTGGCGAAGAGCGGGATGGGCATGTCGGCCCCAATCTGCATCGAGCCGCCCCCGAGCTGCGCCATGTACAAAACTCCGGCCAGCCCGGCGAGACAGCTGCTCAGCATGAACACCTGGATGCGCTGCCTGGGCACATCGATCCCGGAGAGCCCGGCGGCGACGGGGTTCCCCCCGATGGCATAGACGCGCCGGCCGAAGGGGGTGAGCAGGGCCAGGAAGGTGCTGAGGACCCACACGCCCAGGGCCCAGTAGAAGATCGCCGGCAGCCCCGCGAAAAAGGTCGTGGCCAGGGCGCGGAAGGTCTCGTCCCGCACGATGTGCAGGAAGCCGCGGGAGAGAAAGAGCCCGATCCCCTCCAGCACTACGGACACGCCCAGCGTGGCCATGAACGAGGGCACATTGTAGCGGGCGAAGAGCACCCCGTTGACGAAACCCGACACCGCGCTCACGAGCAGGGCCAGCGGGACGACCCACAGCCCGAGACGGTCCAGGTACAGGGCACAGATCAGCGCGGCGAGCTTCAGGACGCTGACCACGGAGAAGTCGAAGGACCCCATGACGATGACGAAGGTCAGCCCGCAGGCGGCAATCAGGAAGTAGGACATGGCGTAGACGCAGGTCAGGAATCCCTGATAGGTCAGAAAGGAGGGGTTGATCGCCTGGAAGGCGACGATCGTCAGGATGGCCGCCCCGATCGGCCCGATGGTGGTCATCCGGTGGCGAAACCGCTCCCGGGAGGACGTCAGGCTGGCCACGGCGCCCGTGCTCCTCACGTCACCGTGACCCCCCGCAGCCCGCGGCTGCCGACGACAATAGAAATGATCAGCAGGAGTCCCAGGAGGAGCTGCACGAGCTCCGGGCGCAGCAGGGAGAGGATCAGACCGCGATCGACGACGGCAAAGGTCAGCGCCCCGAGGATCGTCCGCTGGGGCCCGCCGCTCCCGCCGACCAGCGGGGTCCCCCCCAGGACGATCGCCACGAGCGGCCAGACCACGTTGTTCAGGTTGAGCTCCACCGGCGTGGCGCCGCCGAGGTGCTGGAAGAGAATCATCGCCCCGAACCCTGTGAAGGCGCCGCTCAAGGTGAACCCCAGAATCTTGTAGCGATCGACGTCCACGCCGGCCAGGCGCGCCCCTTCTTCGTTGGACCCGATCGCGTAGAGGTAGATGCCCACCTTCGTGCGTGTCATGATGAAGACCGCCGCGACGATGAGCGGAATCGCCCAGAGCAGCGGCGTAGGCACCAGCGGGATGAGCGGCGCCGTGATGAACTCATAGCCCCGGACCGACCGCGGATACCCTCCGGAAAGCCTCGCCGTCAGGCCCCAGTAGGTCACCAGCAGGCTCAGGGTGAGGATGAAGGAGGGCACCTTGGCCTTCACCTGAATCACGCCGACGATGAACCCGCTGGTCAGCCCCAGAAGCAGGATCACCAGGATCGCGGCCGCGCCCAGGACGGGCTTCAGGAGCCACACCAGCACGCCCCCCAGCATCCAGATCCCGACATAGGTGAGGTCCAGGGCGCCGGTGACGACCATGAGGGACGGGCCGAGGGCGAACAGCATGAGCGTGACAAACTGCCTGAGGATGGTGGAGATGTTCAGCCCGCTCAGGAACCGGTCCGGATAGAGGAGGGAAAAGACCAGCACGAAACCCACCAGGGCCAGCACAGCCGGCAGATTGCTCGGGGCGCGGCCGCCGCGCCGGACCGTCAGTGTCCGCCCGCCGGGGGTCTGCGGAGCGTCGTCATCTCCGCGAACTCCCCGGGGGTGAGGGCGCGCTGCACCCGGCCGTCCCTGATCAGGAGGATGGTGTCGCACAGCGTGGCGTACTCCTTCGGATCATCACTGACCAGCAGCATCGCCGTGCCCTGCCTCTTCATCTCCCCGAAGATCTCGTAGATATCGGCCCGGGCCCCCACGTCGATGCCGATGGTCGGATCCTCGAGCAGGAGGATCTCAGGGCTCCGCTCCAGCCACTTCCCCACGGACACCTTCTGCTTGCTCCCGCCGCTCAGGGAGTAGCAATCCGTGTTCACGCTGGGGGTCCTGATGCGGAGCTTCCGGACGACCCTTTCGGCCATCGCCCGCTCGGCCTGGAGACGGATCACAGGCAGACGCTTCCCGACGATCCTGGCGATGTTCAAAATGGAAATATTCTGCGCCACCGGCCAGTTAAGAAACAGCTCCTTCCCGGTCTCCCCGGAGAAGTACCCCACCCCCCGTGCCAGGCGCAGGTGGGGCGGTTCGTCAGCCCTGACCCGCCGGCCCTTGATGGTGAGGGATCCCGCGTCGAAGGGGGACAACCCGGCAATGGTGGCCACGATCTCGCTCTTGCCCGATCCCGCCGGTCCGAAGAGGCCCAGGCACTCGCCCCGGCGCAGGGCGAAGGAGACGTCGTAGTAGGCTCCGCGTTTCGTCAGCCCCTCGGCGGCCAGGACGACGGCCTCGTCCACGACGCGCCGTGCCCCCCAGGCCGGGGCGAACTCGGCGGCCTCCCGGCCGACGATGGCCCGGAACAACTCCTCCTCGGTGATCTTCTCTTCGGACAGATCGAAGTGGGCGACCAGCCGGCCGTCCCGTAGCACATAGACTCTGTCCGCAAACTCCATCACCTCGGGAATGACGTGCGAGACAAAGATGAAGGAGGCCGTGCTCTTCATCGCCAGGAGGTCGCGGAAGAGTTCCCGGCGCTCCTCCAGCGTGAGGGGCGCTGTGGGCTCGTCGAGAATAATCACCGGCGGCACGGTGAGATCGTTGCAGGCCAGTCGCACGCTCAGCATCGCCCTCGCGATCTCGACCATCTTCTGGGTGGAGGCCGGGAGTTCGTACATCACATCTTCGGCCGTGCAGGGGACGTGCAGCTCGTCCAGCATCGCCTGCGCCTGCCGCTTCATCGCCTCGAGCCGCAGTCCCGTCAGGGCCGTGTAGCGGTCCTCCTGGCCGAGGAGGAGAAACTGGTAGACCGGCAACAGGGGAATGACGCCCTTTTCCTGATAGACGATGGAAATTCCCCGGCGCGCCGCCTCCGTAGGGTTTCGAGGAAAGGGCACGCGGGAGCCCCGATACCACAGCTCTCCCGTGTCAGGGGCGTAGGCCCCGACCAAAATCTTCATCAGGGTCGACTTGCCGGCGCCGTTCTCCCCGACCACCCCGACAATCTCACGGGGGCGGACGGCCAGGCCGACGTTCTCCAGGGCGCACACTACGGTATCGAAGGTCTTGGAGACACCGGCAACCTCGAGCACCGGCGGCTGCATCGGGATCACTCGAACTCGGGCGGTGGCCGGCGGTCAACGCCGGCCACCGCGAGAGGATCGGCGGGACCCACCGGCGGCTACACCCAGACCGGCTCCGTCTTCAGCTCCGGAGGGAACCCCTTGGCGTATTCCTGCGCCTGTTCCCAGGTGTCCGCCCAGCGGAAGTCGAGGAAGTGCTTGTGCAGCGCGGCGACATGCTTCTTCAGAGCCTGAATGCTGCCGAACTTCCTGAGCTTGGCCGGGAAGTAATAGTCATGCTGCCCCAGATGCGTGCCGCCGCCGGCATGGCGGTCGTAGGCCAGACCGAGCTCCTGGCACTTCGAGAGCGAGAGACGCCGAAAGTCATAGGGGTAGTTGGGCGTCTTCGCCTTCATCTGCTTGAGAATCTTCTCCAGATTCTCCGCGGTCGGGCCCAGCTTGAAGTTCGGATGGTAAATCAGCCGCGCCCCCCTGGCCAGCTCCTCGATCTCTCCAGGCCGCCCGTAGCAGTCGATCCGACCGGCCTGCACCATCTCATCCTTCAGCGGATACCAGGCGCCCACACACATGTCGTAGAGCATGGGGACCATGCGCCCGCCAAAGTAGGGGATGGCAAACCCGGCGGTCACCAGGAAGTTGCCCTTCAGGATGGCCTCCGCCGTGGTCATCTCCATATCCCGGGAAGCGGTGTAGGGGCCCAGCTTCAGGCCGCGGTCTTCGCACGCCTTCAGGGCGCCCATGGTCTGGGAATCGTTGGCGCCCCACAACGCCTCGTAGTCGGTCCGGATGGCCAGCGACGCTTCGGCCGCCTTGCGGCCCCCCTCGTAGTTCCACTCCCCGTATTGGTGACCGAGAACCTGCATCTCGGGATAGAACTGCCAGGCCTGGAAGACGCCGAGGTTGATATAGACGGTGGAGCAGGTGGCCACCGTCTTGTGCGCCTGATGGTGCAGCAGTTTCCGCTTCCCGTTCCGCCGCATCTTTTCGAACAGCAGCATCAGGGGGAGGAACGTCTGCTCGTCGGAGAGCGGCGTGTTGTCGACGACCCATCGCGGGCCGAGGTCGCCCGGGAAGATGTCCCCGGTGTAGCCGAAGTGGGTGGCCATGAACACATTGCGTTCGTTGCAGATCTTGGTCAGCGCGGGCATGATGGCCGCCGAGGGGCAGTTGTAGATGATCGCCTTGGCCCCGGCGGCGATCATGCTCTCGGTGGTCTGGATCCAGGCCGCATCGGACTCGGCCACCGCGCCGGCGAACTTCAGGCCGAGCTGCCGGCAGGCCTGCTCGCTGGCCTGGTAGCACATCATCAGGTACTCCTGGGCCAACCCCCAGGTGATGTGCCCGATGGTGAACCGTTCGCCGGGTTTGGCGTTCTGATACTGGCGGGCGAGTTTGCGCCTCTCGTCAGCAGCCGCGGCGGCTTCCGCCTTTGTCGGTGTCGGGACGAAGGATCGGGCGTAGGTCCCCGCCCACAGCCCCATGCCGGTCAGTGCCGCGCCGCGAACGAATTCGCGGCGGGTCAACCCGCTTGTGCCCATCTTCTCCCCCCTCCTCGTCTGGGCGTCGCTCTGAATCCGCTCATGGGCCACTGGCCGCGCACCGTTTCCCGGCGCGCGGCTAATGTACGGACATCTTGTCATCCGTCCGACATCTAGAGTCTAAGAGGGAGATACACCGATGGCTATCGGGCGTGGGGCGGATTTCGAACCCGGATCAAACGTTCTGCGCGCCACGCGCGGAAGGTTCGCTGGGCGTCCATCGCACCGTCGGCTCGGAGCCGCCCCGACCGCGTCGCTTCGGTTCGCCAGGTGGCCGAGGTACGCTCGGCCGTACAGCCGGGCGATCCCTTCAGGCCGCCTTGCGATGCTCGATCCGGGTGCCGAGTGCCTCCAGGAACCTGGCCAGCCACGCGGGATGGGCCGGCCAGGCCGGGGCGGTGATCAGCATCTCGTCCGCCACCGCCTGATCCACCGGCACATCGACCCACGTCGCGCCCGCCAGCTTCACCTCCGGGCCGACGGCGGAGTAGCCGGTGCACCGTCTGCCCCGCAGGACGTCCGCCGCCGCCAGCACCTGCACGCCGTGGCAGATGGCGGCGATGGGCTTGCCGACTTGCGCGAAGTGCCGGACAATCTCCAGGACCCGCGGCTGCAGGCGGATGTACTCGGGCGCCCGCCCGCCGGGGATGACCAGGCCGTCATAGTCGGTCTCCCGGATCTCGTCGAAGGTCGCGTTGAGGGTGAAGTTATGGCCGCGCTTTTCGCTGTAGGTCTGATCCCCTTCGAAGTCGTGCACCGCCGTCCGCACCGCCTCGCCCTGCTTCTTGCCCGGACAGGCGGCGTGGACCGTATGGCCGACCATCTGCAGGGCCTGGAACGGGACCATCACCTCGTAGTCCTCGACGTAGTCCCCCACGAGCATCAGGATCTTCATTACCCACCCTCCTTTCCGACTTCTCGCCCTGACTCACCGTCAGCGACGTGGCATTCCAGGTTGCCGAAGGCCTCCATGAGCGCCCGGAGCTCCCCGTCCCCAAGAGATCCGGAGAGCTCCACCTGCACGGTGCGCCGGGTCCGGTCGCAGTAGCACTGCAGCCGGGCCGCCGGCACCAACCGGCGGAAGACGATCCCTTCGCGCCGCCGGCCGCACTGAAACTGGGCCGTGTGCCCACCGGCCGGCATGGCTCCGGCCGTCGTCACCTCGGCCAGCGGCGCCCTCATGGGGCGCAGGCGGCCCGGGCTGATGCGGACCACGAGATCCGCCCGGATCCCCCGCAGGCGATCCACCACCACATGACGCGTCTCCCCGGCCGCCACCCACTGCCGCCCCCCCTGGCGCAGGGTCGTCTGCACGTCGGGGGCGACGGTGGCGCGGGTAATGGCCCAGGGCTCGGGCAGGATGAAGGCGACGAAAGCCGCCGCCCCCGTGATCGGATTGAAGGCTTCCAGGGTTCTCTTCGCCAGCGCGGCGCCTCCGCAACTCAGGCGAACAGCACCTGCGCCACACGCTCCAGGACCGGCACACCGCGGACCTCCGTCTCGAAGAGCGGGACGACGGCGCGCACCATGCCGGGGAAGGCCCGGGCGATCTCCTCGCGGTAGGCCTCCTGCGCGATGACCCGGTTGAGGACGAACTGCGGCGTGGTCTCCGTGACCAGGCCGCGCTCGATGACCCCGTTGACGATGACCCCGCCGACGGGAATGCCGAACTCGTGGAACCAGGAGATGAACCGTCTGATCACCGCGATGGGCAGTGCCTCCGGCAGGGTGACGAAGAAGAACGCCGTCAGCGCGCTGTCGGTGAGCAGCCGCCGGGCGGCCTCGATGCGATCGCGAAACCGCAGCAGGTAATCCAGCAGCGGATCGGCCTCGTCCTTCTTGCTGTAGGAGAGGAGGCGGCGCAGGGAGCGCGCCTCCTCGCGACTGCGCACCATCTTCTGCACCCACATCGCGTACACGGCGGACATCCCCAGCAGCCGCCGGGCGTTGGCGGTCGGCGCCGTATCGAAGACGTACACCTCGTACTCGTCGCGGAAGATGATGTCGATCATGCTCTCGAACATCGCCGATTCCTCGAAGGCCGGGTTCATCGTGGCCGACTCGACAAAGGCGTCGGCTCTGGTGCGGATCTCAGCATATTTGAGGAACCAGTCGATCTTCTCTTTGATCTCCCGCTTCGATCGCTCGATGGTCTCCCGCGTGTCGATCTCGTGCGCCCACAGCGACGGCACGCCGGCCACCGGCGTGGCGCGGCCGAACACATCCTGGTCCAGCAGGCCGCTCAGACTGTGCACCGGATTGGTGGAGACCAGCAGGACGCGGCGGCCCTGGCGGGCCAGGGCCAGGGCCGCCGCGCCGGCCATCACGGTCTTGCCGACCCCGCCCTTGCCGCCGAAATAGAGGTATTTCAATGTGGGCATCGCGTCGACGACCTGACGCATCGACCGCTCCACCAGGGCCTCCCAGCCGGCCGGTCTAGTCAGTTGCTGGACCACGCCCGTTCCCTCCAAACATGGCGTCGGCCATCCGCTCGATCATCGCCAGGCCGGTCACGTCCCGCTCGAACTCAGGGACGTAGGCCAGGACCTCCCCCCCGAACAGCGTACGGATCTCCTCCAGGTGGCCCCGCTGCATCTGCAGGCGGCGACGCAGGTACTCGGGGATGTCCTGCTGGGCCAGGGTTTCGGGCAGGACGCGGTTCACGATGTACCCGCTGATCGGCACCTGGAACTTGGCGAACAGCTGGGCGGCCTTCCGTGTATCCAACAGGGCCATCTCCTCGGGGATGATGACAAAGAAGAAGGCGGTGCGGGCGGCATCGGTCAGGATACTGCTGCTGATGGTGATGCGCCGGCGGATGTCCTGCAGCTCGGCCAGGATCAGATCTTCTTGGAGCTGCTCCCCCTTCATCCGCGCCGCCATCTCCGCGTACTGCTGCATCTCTTCCCGCAGCCGGGTGATGCGCTCGATCCACTCGTCGTAGACGCTGGCCATGCTCAGGTAGTAGAGGGCGTGGCCGAGGGGCACCAGATCGTAGATGAAGTAGTCGTACCCCCCGGTCACGACGATATCCACCACCTGGTCGAAGATCGCGCTCTCCTCCATGGCCGGTTCGGCCGACGCCGCCGCGATGTAGTGCTCGATCTCCTCCGGCACGCGGTCGAACCCGTACATGTCGAGGATCTTCTGGCGGATCTCCTGCTGGTAGGCGCGGATCCGCTGGTCGGCGTCGATCTCCTGGGCAAACAACCCCGGCACGATCTCCACGGGGCCCCGGCCGAAGATGTCGCGCTGGAAGATATCGGACAGCGACGCCTGGGGGTCCACGGAGAACACCAGTACCTTGTATCCCCGGCGCGCCAGATGGTAGGCGGTGGCCGCGGAGAAGGTCGTCTTCCCCAGCCCGCCCTTGCCGCCGAACATGATGTATCGGCGGTCGGGGAAGTCCGTGAAGTATCGCGCCAGCCGGCTGCCCGCCGGCTCAGGAGAGGGCATCGGTCAGATCCTTCTCCCGGAGCATGCTGCGCTTCCAGGTAGAGATCTGGGGGACGACATAGGGCAGCAGCCGCAGCGAGTAGTAGGGGGGCAGGATCGGCACGCCCAGCAGATCCCCCATGGTGATGAGAATGAAGAGGTGCTCCATGCTGCCGCGGGTCTTGAGGGCGTGCCGCGTCATCTCGTGGGCTGCCATGCCGTAGACGAAATCCTTGAGGCTGCGCCTCGCCCGCTCCAGGAACGCCGGCTTCTCGTCAGGATGCTTCATGTCTTGTCTCCTGTGCCGCTCCGCTTGGCCCGCAGGCGCTGCTGGATACGCTCAACCAGCAGGTGCTCCTCCCAGCCCGTGATGCGTTCGCGCCCGTCCAGAAGGAACGTCGGATAGCGGCGGATCCGGTGGCGCAGGGACGCCATGAACCAGTGGAGGGAGGGCGGGGCGACAATGCGGATGACGACGCTCCGGCCGAACCGCTGCTGGATGGCATGCAGCAGGGCCCACAGCCGCCGATACTCCTCCCGCATCGCCGGCGGATACCGCCGGACCTCGTCCCGGTGCACCGTCCGCCCCACCCCGACGAGGTCGATCGCCGACCCCTCACGCATCAGGGTCAGGCCCGAGGCGAGGAGGATGGGAGCGAAAACCTCGACACGGACAGGCGGCGGCGGAGCAGGCGGCGGCTCCGGCCACTCCGTCGGGCCGGCTCCCGCCACCGGGCGAATCCGGACGACCTTCCGGCGATGCGGCAAATACGCGTTCCTCGTGCCCCGGATGTCTCGACCCGGGCGGCGGCGGTGGGAGGGAGCCTCCTCCCACCGCCCCAACATCGATTCTAGCCGGCGGGCGCCCGGCGGAGGGAGACCACCGCCTTCGAGAACGACCGCACCCCGTCCAGGGCCAGCACCACCGCCAGAATGACCAGCGCAAAGGCGATGATCGCCGCCACCAGATTGCCGAAGACAAAGGCCGCGGCCAGGCCGGGCTTGAACGCCGCCTGCAGACTGACCCACCCCGTGACCAGGAGGGCGGCCACGGTCGTGATGTACATGAACGCCGCCGGATAGGCCACCCACCGGTACGTCTTCCCCTGGTTGGCCAGCCAGATCGACACCAGCATCAGCGCCAGCCCGGCGAAGAGCTGGTTGGAGCCGCCGAACAGGATCCAGATGCGCGCCCAGAATCCGGTCCACAGGATGAGCAGGGTGAACAGAATCCCCACGATCGATCCGAAATGGGGGTTGCGGAACGCGGGGAAGCGCTCGCCGACCAGCTCGGCGCTGGCCACCCGCATGAAGCGCAGCACCAGCTGCATCACGGTCAGGGCCATGATGCACAGGAAGATGGAGCCGAACGCCGCGCCGAAGGAGGTGGAGATGCCGAGAACGTTGAGGAACTTGGCCATCCCGCCGGCGAACACCGCCCCGCCGCCGCGGGCCAGTACTTCCTTGTACCCGGCGAAACTGCCGAAGCCGGCCACGGCGAAGGTGAGGGCCAGCACGGCCAGCACGGCCTCGGTGTACATGGCCCCGGCCGTAACCGGCAGCGTGTCGGTCTCCTTCTCCAGCTGGCGCGACGTGCCGGAGGTCGTGACCAGGCTGTGCCAGCCGGAGATGGCTCCGCAGGCAATGGTCACGAACAGGATCGGCCACAGCGGGGTGGCCACCCCGGGCGCCAGGACGCCGACGGCGTTGAACCCGGTGAAGGCGGGGAAGTCGCCGAACCCCGGCCAGCTGATCAGAATCCCGACGATCGACCCCACGATGCCCACGATGACCAGCCAGAAGGATACGTAGTTCACGGGCTGGGCGAAGCGCCAGATCGGCAGCACCGAGCCCAGGTAGCAGAAGACCAGGGCCAGGATGCCCCAGATCCACACGCCCCAGGTCATGGGGCCGTAGGGGGTCATGTAAAAGACGTTCTTCACCTCTTTATCGGCGATCACCACCGTGGAGCCGGCCAGCCCGTTGAACCACTCCACGATGCGGCTGAGCGGACCAGTCTGCCCCAGCCAGACGCCGACGAAGGCGATCACCACCGTGACGATGGTCGTCGTGACCAGGTCCCGCTTCAGGCGGTAGGTCATGTGCCCGGCCAGCACGCCGGCCAGGGTGACGATGATGAAGCCGATGGGCACTTTGGGATTCGCCATCAGCCCGGCCACGATGGACCCGAAGGCGCCCATGATGAGCAGCAGGTAGAAGTACAGGAAGGACAGGAGGATGTTGCGCGCGCGGGGCGAGATCAACTTGTAGCTCAGCCCGCCCATGGTCAGCCCCTCGTGGCGCATGGCCATCATGGCGGAGGAGTAATCCTGGACCCAGCCGATGAACAGCACCCCCAGGATCAGCCAGAGCAGGGCCGGGAGCCATCCCCACTGCGCCGCCACGATGGGACCGACGATCGGCCCCAGGGCGGCGATGGATTTGAACTGGTAGCCGAACAGCACGCTACCCGATGCGGGCATGAAATCCACGCCGTCCTGGTACAGCCGGGCCGGCGTCGCGCGATGGGGGTCTGGCTGCAGGACCAGCCGGTCCATGCGGGCGGCATAGAGCCGGTAGCCCAGCCAGACAATAATAATGGTGGCAACCAGCATCAGGGCTGCCATAGAATCGCCTCCCCCGGGAGGGTCGATGCAGGCTCAATTTGCATTCTTTACCTCGAGCGCGTGCAGAACAATCAGGCCGGTGCAGTATTCGAAGATTCTTGAGCGACAACTCAGGAATCGACGGCAGCGGAGGAGGCGCAGCGATGCGAGGCGTGGAGGAAGCCCTGGGGTTCTTCGCCACGGTGCGGGGGCGGCATTCCATACGCGCCTTCGCCGATCGGCCGGTCGCCTCGAAGACGCTGCAGGCCATCCTCGACGCCGCGAACCGGGCGCCGTCGGCGGGCAACCTGCAGGCCTATGAGATCTACGTCGTCACACACCTGACCACGCGGGAGGCCCTGGCCCGGGCGGCCCTTGACCAGATGTTCGTGGCTCAGGCCCCCGTGGTGCTGGTCTTCTGCGCCCATCCGACGCGCTCGGCGCGGAGGTACGGAGAGCGGGGGAGGACGCTGTACTGCCTCCAGGACGCGACGATCGCCTGCGCCTACGCCCAGCTGGCCGCCACGGCGCTGGGTCTGGCCACGGTGTGGGTGGGGGCCTTCGACGAGGAGGCCGTGAGGCGTGCCCTGGGCGCCCCTCCGGGCCTCCGGCCGGTGGCCATCCTGCCCGTCGGGTTCCCGGCGGAAGCGCCGGAGATCACCGGCCGACGGCCGCTGGAGGACCTGGTCCGCTACATCAGGTGACAGAATCAGCTTGGGTGAGCGATGATGAGAGCGAGAGGCATCCGATACAACGCCGAACCGATGCCCCGCGCCGGGGGAACCCGTGTACCATGAGCGATGCCACCGGCACGGGGCTTCGATCCGGTGACCGGGGAAGACCGATCCTGAGTGACAACCGGGGGTGGTTGGCATGACCCGCAGGCCCTTCGAGATCATCGCGGAGTGCGAGCTGCCCAGGTTCCCTGCGCAGAAAGAGATCACGCGCATCGGCGACCAACTCGAGCAGGCGCGCCGCGCCAGACCGGAGATTGTACGCGTCACGGTGACTCCGCCGGCGGTCTTCCGGAAGAACCGCTACATCCTTGAGGCGCGGGCCGTGGTGTGGGCGGAGGATGTCCCGGGCGCCGTACGGAGCGTGGAGGGGCTGGTGGCCGCTGCCGGCGTCCCCTGCCTGACCGTCCTCCCCTCGGGCCGGGCCCTGTCGACGGCGGAGGTCCCGCCTCCTCCGGAGACCGTGGCCGCGGGAGGGAATACGGGACGCCGCCGGGGATCCCCGACCGGGCGCACCTCCGGAGAGCGCAAGAAGCGGCCGCGGCGCCCTCGGGCCGCGTAGCTGTTGCCTCGCCTCCTCGGTTCCGCCCGCCGCCCGCCGCAGGCCCCCGGGTCGGCGGGCGGCGGCCGCCGGGTTTCGAATCACGTCAGTCGCGGTCTTACTCCCCTTCGGCGGGAGGGCCATCCTCCTCCTGTGGCCGCTCACCTCCGAAAGTCGCATCCAACCCCCTGATCAGATCCTGCGTGTCGCCCGCGGATAGCTGCGCGGCGGGCCGCAGGAGGACATAGAGCCGCGGCGGCATCCTTCCGGCGCGCACCACCTCGGCCGCGTCGTCGCCCTCGCTCTCCGTAGCGCCCCACGTCGAGACATTGAACTCCTTCCTGCCCTCCCGGACGTCGCGGGCAATCCACCACGATACGGGCGCGATGTGGCTGTACCACGGCCAGACGGTGAGATGGCTGTGGCAGTCCCCGCAGGCCCGTAGGAACAGCGCTCGGGTCCGCGGGCTGTCCCACCGCGGCTCGGCCACCACCGGGGGGTTGGTGTGAACGCGGCCGTAGGGAAGGACCTGGATGGCCACCGCCGCCAGCAAGAGGACAACAACTCCCCAACGCATTGACGTGCACCTCCCGAGGGCCCGGATCACCGGAGCCCTCCTGCCGATCCGCCGCCGCCGTCACAGCCGGGAGGCGACGTAGAAGACCACACTGAGCCCGACGCCGACGGGCACACCCAGGGCGACCCTGTGCCGCAGCACCATCCCCGGACCAATGCGCGGGCGGACCTCCAGCCCGAGGTTGCCGGAGGGGAGAAAGAAGCAGGCATAGCGCAACGCCGTGGGGCGGTCCAGAGAGATGGTCAACGCGGTCCCGGCCGGGACCCCAGAGGGCCCAGCCTGATGGGCCACCTGGTCTTCGTTCCGGACGACCAGCGCGTCGCCGGCGACAAAGACCATCTGCGACGGCACGGCAGATACCGACTGCCCGCGCGCCACCGCCTACGCCGTGCCCGGCGGGATCACCACCTCCACCCGCCGGGGGGAGCGTCTCGTTTCCGGGGACAGCATCGCCGCCGAGGCGGCGACGAGGACCGCGGTCAGCACAGTTCCGCCGACGAAGGGAATGAGGAGCCACCACCGGCGGCGCCACGTCGTCGGGACCCGCACCATGCTCCCTACGCCGTCACCAGGTATAGCGTGGGATAGATGAAGACCCACACGACGTCGACATAGTGCCAGTACTTCACGGCGGCCTCCACGGGCCAGTACTCCTCGGGGGAGTAGCGGCCGCGGCGGCCGTGGAGGTAGACGCCCAGCAGCAGGAGGACCCCGCTCAGGACGTGCAGGCCGTGGGTCCCGGTGAGGGTGAAGAAGACC
Organism: Armatimonadota bacterium; assembly: GCA_031459765.1. NCBI lineage: Bacteria > Bacillati > Candidatus Sysuimicrobiota > Candidatus Sysuimicrobiia > Candidatus Sysuimicrobiales > Candidatus Kaftiobacteriaceae > Candidatus Kaftiobacterium > Candidatus Kaftiobacterium secundum. Next base: position 43,221 of record JAVKHY010000009.1, read on the forward strand.
GTCCCGAAGCGGTCGCGGGGCGGGAAGTGCACAAATGCCTCCGCCCATTCCAGGCCCACGCCAACCAGGAAGAGCGCACCCAGCACGACGGTGGCCAGCGTGTTGGCCAGGAACCGCCTCCGATCCCCGCAGATGATCGAGGCCTCCGCCCGATAGGCGAAGAGGCTGCTGGCCAGCAGGACGGCGGTGATGAACAGCCCCAGAGCCTGGTTCAGCTCCGCCGGCCGGGCGAACCCGGCCAGGTAGTACCGGGCGCTGATCAGCGCCGCGAAGAGGAAGCTCTCGGAGACGAAGAACAGCCACAGCCCCGCGCGCAGGGTGCGCAGGCGGCGGGCGGGGGCACGGACCGTCGCTACCGCGGCCATCGCCTCACTCCTCCGGCTGCCATGTCTGGCCCAGGTGCATGAAGTAGTACAGGATCAACCAGGCGTCGGCCAGGTTGATCAGGATCAGGTAGGGCACAGGGTGGGGCACCCGGAAGGCCACCGGCAGCTCGGCCGCCGTCAGCACCAGGAGCGCGATCAGCACGCGGAGTCCCAGGCGAAACCGATCGGGCAGGGCACGCTGATTCGCCATCGGCTCAGCCCTCCACCGGCGCACCCGGTCCGGCGGCGCCGGCCACGGCCACCACGGCGTGCACCGCGCCCGGCACGCCGTAGTCGTAGGGGTGGCCCGTCACCTGCGGAGGAGACGGGAAATTCCCTTCCGGCGGAGGCGAGGGCACCTGCCACTCCAGGGTGCGCGCCCGCCAGGGGTTGGCCGCCGCCTGCGGCCCGCGCCGCCACGAGTGGACCATGTTGAAGACGAAGACGAGGAAGCTGGCGCCCAGCAGGAACGCCGAGACGGAAATGAACAGGTTCACCGGGCCGAGCGCCGGCGGATAGTCGGCGATCCGCCGGTTCATCCCGAACATCCCCAGCCAGAACATCGGGATGAAGGTGGTGTTGTAGGTGATGAACATCCACCAGAAGTGGAGCCGCCCCAGCCCCTCGTCGTACAGGCGGCCGGTGATCTTCGGGAACCAGTAGTAGATGCCGGCGAACAGGGCGAAGATCATGCCGCCCATGATCGTGTAGTGGAAGTGGCCGACCACGAAGTAGGTGTCCTGCAGGTGCAGGTCGGTCGGCACGTCGGCGTTGAAGATGCCGGTGACGCCGCCGATCAGGAAGTTGAAGAGGAATCCCAGGGCAAAGAGCATCGGGGTCCGCAGCCACAGCTTCCCCATCCACAGGGTGCCCAGCGCCGCCAGGAAGATCAGTCCCGTGGGGATGGAGATCAGCTCCGTGGTGGCCATGAAGGGTCCGTGGAGGTACTCGGCCATGCCGCTCGTGTACAGATGGTGCGCCCAGACGACGAAGCTGAGGGCGACGATCCCCAGGAATCCTCCGACCACCCAGCGGTAGGCGTACAGCGGCTTGCGCGAGAAGTGCGTCAGCACCTCGAGGGCGATGCCGAAGCCGGGGAGGATCATGATGTAGACCGCCGGGTGGGAGTAGAACCAGAAGACGTGCTGGTACAGCAGCGGCGCCCCCCCGCGCAGGGCGGAGAAGAAGGCCATGCCCGCGATGCGGTCGAGCAGAATCATCACCAGGCCGGCGGCCAGGAACTGGGTGGCCGTGAGGCTGATCAGCGACGCGGCGAAGACCGACCAGACGAACACCGGCAGCCGCCCCCAGGTCATCCCCGGCGCCCGCAGGCGGCCGATGGTGACCAGGAAGTTCACTCCCCCCAGGATCGAGGACAGGCCGAAGGTGATCACCGCCAGGTTGAACAGGACCTGGCCGGTGGCGTTGACCTCGCTGAGCGGCGGGTAGGCCGTCCAGCCCGTGTCGAATCCGCCGGCGAAGAAGGTGGACACCAGCAGCACGGCCACGGGGGGAACCAGCCAGTAACTGAGGGCGTTGAGGCGCGGGAAGGCCATGTCGTCGGCGCCGATCAGGAGGGGGACGGCGTAGTTGCCCAGGCCGCCGATGATGGCGGCCACGGCGACGGCGATCATGATGATCCCGTGCATGCTCATCACGTGGGTGTAGCGGGCGGCGGTCATGATCGTCCGCCCGGGGGCGGCCAGCTCCACCCGCATCAGCATGGCGAACAGCCCGGCCAGGAGGAAGAGCGCCACGAAGGTGACCAGGTACTGGACCCCGATGACCTTGTGGTCGGTGGTGAACCGGAAGTAGCGGGGCCAGCCGTGGACCTCCTCCCGGCGCAGGGGCAGGCCGAACCAGCCCCGGGCCCAGGCATCCCACACCCCCACGCCCAGCAGCCAGCCTGTCAGGCCGAACAGATACCCGATAGAGATTGCCGCCTCCGCCGGCCAGGCCGACCGGCCCAGCAGCGTCGCCGCCCCGACGGTGGCTCCTCCGCCCAGGAGAAACCCGATCACGCCAACGATCAGCCCCCTGACCACCGGCAGCAACGCCCCAAAGGGACCGCTCTGCATTGAGTCGTCCGTCATCGCGACTTCCCCCTGGCCACCCACGCCTCGAACCCGCCGGCGTCCACGACCCGCACCGGGCTGGCCATCAGGTTGTGGCCCAGGCCGCACAGCTCCGCGCACTGCAACCGCAGGTGGTAGCTGTCCTCGTAGGATCCGGCGACGGTGGGCGTGACGAAGACGCGGGTCGTCATCCCGGGCACCGCGTCGATCTTCACCCGGAAGGCGGGGATCCAGAAGGAGTGCAGTACGTCGGTGGCCGTGACGTCGAAGCGCACCCGCCGACCGACCGGCAGCACCACCTCCCGGACCGTCATGTCGTATTGGGGGTAAGAGATCTTCCACTGCCAGCGCGAGCCCTCCACCTGCACCACCAGGTCGGCGGTGGGATTGGCGCGCAGCTCGGCCAGCCCCCGCAGTCCCGGGTTGAAGATGACGTAGACGGCCAGGGCCGAGGTCACCCCCAGCCAGACCCACGGGACGATCCCGCGCCCAAAGAGCGGCGGCCCTTCCTCACGGGGCTCCCCGCGGACACGGAAGCGGACCAGGCTGTAGATCAGGACGGCGAGGACAAAGGCGAAGACCGGCACGCTGAGCCGCAACAGGAGACGAAAGGCCTCGTCGATGATGGCCGCCTCGCGCGCGGCGGCCAGCGGCAGGAGATCGACCCGGGCGGCCCAGAGGCCGGCCGCGGTCAGCGCCGCCCATAGGAGCGCCGCCGCGAGATGGCGCCTCACGCCCTCATCCCCTCGGACCCTACGACGCCGCGGGGCGTCGCCGTCGCCAGGTACTCGCACCGGAAATCGCCCCGCACGATGCACTGTCGTCGCCGGAGCCGCAGGCCGGCCAGCCTGCCCAGCACGGCGGGACAGAGGCGGCACAGCTCCGGAGCCCGCAGCGCGGCGGGCAGGACCGGACAGCTGTGCACAGTGACGGTGAAACCTCCGCCGGTGCGCCGCACCTCGGTCGTTGCCGGGTCGAACAGAACGGCCAGGGCGGCCCGCAGCCTGGTCTCCGGCTCCGGAATCTCCCCGATCTCCCGCCGGCCGGCGGCGATGTCGCCGGCGGCCGCGGCGAGCAGCGTGCCGAAACGGCGGGGCGAGCGGCGCCGGGCGGCGGCCAGCGTCGCGGCCAGAACGGAGAGGGCGAGATCAGGCGACCCGCCTCCCCCGGAGGCTGTGGGCCGGTACCGGAAGACAAGGGGCGGACGGCCACGGGGGGCGCGGGAAGGGGCCTCGGTGACCAGCCCGTCCCTCTCCAGCCTCAGCAGGTGATGCCGGAGGGTCGCCCGCGACAGCCCTGTCTCGCGCTGCAGGTCGGCCATCGTGCACCCGCCGCGTCGCAACACCTGCAACACTCGGGCGCGTGTCGAAGGGTCTGTGGCGTAGGTCATTCGGGGACGGGCCACGGAAGTTTTCGATGATTTCAATCAACAAAAATATTGGAATTCAAAATACCAGCCGTCCGGGCCCATGCCTATCGGGCGGAGACCTGATTCTGCTCCGGGAGACGAGCCTACCGTCCCCCCTGTCGGTAGGCCTCGTCCACCTCTACCTGGAACCCGTTGGCCAGCGCGTTGGTCTGGTTGGCCATCCCGACCACCGCCATCAGTTCGGCCAGCATCTCCTCGCTCATCCCCTTCTTCCGGGCCGCGGCGGTGTGGCTGTGGATGCAGTAGCGGCAGCCGTTAGTCACACTCACGGCGATGTAGATCAGCTCCTTGGTCAGCGGGTCAAGGGCCCCGGGCCCCATCACCGCCTTCACGCCCTCCCAGGTGCGCCGCAACAACTCCGGCTGGACGGCCAGGGCCTTCCAGAAGTTGTTCACCCAGTCGACCTGGCGCGTGGCCATGATGTCGTCGAACACCTCTCGCACCGCCGGACTCGCCGTTCCATACTCCACCAGCTCGACCGTCGCCATCTGCTCCTCCCCCGTGATTGATCATGCCGACGGTACCATCCTGACGCCCGGCACCGCGCCGCTGCAAGCCCCACCACGGCCAGGCCTCCGGCCGAGCCGGCAGGTCTCAGAGGCGGTAGCGGTCGTGCAGGATCGCGAAGGACCCGACCATGAGGACCAGCGGGTCGGCGAGCCGCCGCCGCTGCGGGTCGAGCCGGGGCACCCGGTCCAGCAGCGCCAGCACCCCCGCGGGATCCAGGAAGGGCACCGAGCGGAAGGACGGAGCGCGCACCGCGTCCTGGATGAGAGCCAGGGTCCTGCCCTGCTCGCCGAGGGACAGAGGCGGGGCCAGGAAGCCGTGCTTGGGCCGCCGGGAGATCGCAGGCGGGACGAAAGGTTCCACGGCCGCGCGCAGCAGCCCCTTCGGCCTGTCCCCCATGCGCAGCAGAGACACCGGGAGCGCGCTGACGGCGTCGAACAGGACGTGGTCGAGGAAGGGCAGACGCACCTCGACGCCGTGGGCCATATCCAGGCGGTCGGCGGCCAGGTGATAGTTGACGAAGAAGGACTTCGTCCAGACGTACAGGAGTTGCCTGGCCGGCTCGCGCCCCACCACCCGCCGGAGATCCAGTCCCAGCAGGAGATCCCCGTAGGGATCGCGTCTTCGGAATTTCTCCAGGAACTCCGCAGCGATCACGGAACGGATCATCGCCAGCCCGTCCGCCAGCGCGTGCCGGCTCGGGGCGGAAACGGCGGCCAGGCGGCTCAGCCGGTACAGCCACGGCGAAATCTCCGCCGTCACCTGCTCCGGCCGATCCGCAGACCCGAAGCTTCGGAGGAGGCGCCGGAAAAGGCTCTCGCCACGGTTCGGAGCGTCGGAAGAGGGGGGCTGACAGAAACCGTATCCGGCGAACAGCTCGTCGCCGCCCTCCCCCGACAGCACCACCTTGTATCCGGAACGCTGGACAAGACGGCTCAGCAGAAAGCGCGCCGATGCGTGACCGTTCAGCTGAACCGTCTCTCCGTGCAGGACGGTGTCGACGAAGGTCTCGGCGAGCGCAGCCTCGCCCACGGGGAGAGGATTGAAACGGGCGCCGACGTGGCGCGCCATCCGGGCCGCCGGCTCGCGTTCGTCGAATCCGTCTCCCTCGAAGGCGAGCGTGAACACCGTCAGCGGATGACCGGCGTGCGCCGCAGCGAGCCCCAGCACGGAGGAAGAGTCCAGGCCGCCGCTCAGGAGGACGCCCGCGGGAACGTCCCCCCGCAGCCGGAGGCGGACGGCCTCCTCGAGGAGGTGGCGCGTGCGCTCGACGAGCTCATCGCCGCGGAGACCGCGAGGCCCCCGTCGGGCCCAAGGGAACGTGATGTCCCAGTAGCGCACCAGGCGGCTGGAACGGGCGGTGGCGAGCAGGAACTCCCCGGGAGGAACCTGGCGGATGCCCCTGAACAGCGATCGTCGCCGGTCCATGCAGAAAAACAGGTAATCGTACACCGTCTCCTCATCCCAGGCGGCGGGCAGACCCGCGGCCAGCAGGGCCTTGCCCTCCGAGGCCAGGAAGAGCGTGCCGCCGTGTTCCGCGTAAAACAGGGGCTTGATCCCGAAGCGGTCGCGGGCCGCAAAGAGCTGCGCGCGCCGATCGTCCCAGAGGATGAAGGCGAACTCGCCGCGCAGATGCCGCAGGCAGTCCGTCCCCAGTTCCTCGTACAAGTGCAGGGCGACCTCGCTGTCCGACCGGGTCCGGAAGCGGTGGCCGCGCCGCTCCAGATCGCGGCGGATCTCGGCGTCCCCGTAGAACTCCCCGTTGACGACGAGGCGCACCGCCCCATCCTCGCTGCTCAGCGGGTGGGCGCGCGACGCCAGGTCCACGATGCTGAGCCGGGTGTGCCCCAACCCGACGCGCCCCGCGGGGGAGATCCAGACGTTCTCGTCATCGGGTCCGCGGTGCCGGAGCGCCGTCGTGGCCCGGGTCAGCGCCACCCTGCTGACGGGACCGTTCCGTGAGTAGACGCCGACGATGCCGCACATGATCGCACAGCCGGCTCAGGGAGCCATGGAGGAGATCTCGACCTGGTCCGGCCGGCAGGTGAACCGCAGGAGACGACTGGTCCGCACAGACGGCGCGGAGTGCTCCGGGACCACGACCCGCTCGACCGTGGCGAAGACGTCCACCGGGCCGACGGGGCCCCGTCGCAGGCAGTAGCGGCGGGCCGCCCGGCGGAGGATCGACTCCTTCAGCTCACCCCGCCGCGATCGAGGGATCTTGGCCCAGGTCACCCCGTGGAGGTTGGCCTGGAGCAAGGTGCTGCGCGGCGAGGACGGGAAGAGGTCCCGGGGGTCGCCGAGGACCGCGGAGCCGCCCCGGCGCTCGATCAGCGTGTACCGGAAGACGAAGTTACGGTCGTCGATCCAGTCGAACAACCGGTAGCTCTGGGAGATCCCGACCATCCACAGCGGCAGGTGGAAGGGATTGACCGAGAGGACATCGGCCACCACGCGCTCGCTGGCAAACTCCTCGGGAGGGCCTCCGGCCTCTGCAGTCGGCGTCCGCCAGGGGGGATTCTGGATGTCGGCGACCATCTGCAGCGCAAGACAGGCGACCACGAAGGCTCCCAGCCGGTCCGCCCGGCGGGCCGGAGGGACCGGCGCCGGGAGGGGCGGCGGCCCGGATCGGCAGAGGAGGCGCATCAGATCGTGCCGGAGGATCAGGACCAGAGCCCCCGCCATCCCCAGGTTGGCCAGAGGGATGTCCATCGTCGCCACGATACCGAGGTGGAAGGCCAGCAGGACCGGGACGAGCAGCCACTTCACCGGTCGGACCGGCCACAGCACCAGGAGCGCCAGCAGCGGTTCGGTGAGCAGCACGGCGTGGTTGACCGCGGCGAGCGCCGGGAGGTGGCGCGGTTCCCAGAATGTCGGGGCCCGGGAGACGGACAGCTGCAGGATGACATAGAGCGCCGTGCCCTGACGCCACATCGGGCTCGTCCACTTCCACAATCCGGCCACGACGTAGACCATCGCCAGATTGATGAGGAAGAGCCGCACGGCGGCCCCCGGCACGGTCCGCCGGATCCAGTTCTCCGGCACGCGGCGGCCGCCGGCCAGCCAGTCCGAAAGCGTCAAGGTGGTGCCGACGGGCAGCAGGATCGACCAGAAGAGCAACAGGTGCATCACGCCGTCCTCAACGTAACTCACGGGGAAGTTCCAGCGGTAGGTGGAGACGGCGACGAGGTAGAGCGCGGCGGCGGCGAGCCTGGGTCGGACGCCCAGGACCAGCAGTAACGACGCTCCCAGGGCGAGAAGATAGGTGAACCGGATCAGGGCCTCGCTCATCCCGGCCTGGAAGAGGCCCATCCGGCTCGCCCAGAAGATCCGCTGCAGCAACGCGTGGTCGAGCAGCCCGTCCGGGCTGCTGAAGTCGTCGATCTCGGTCCAGGTGCGGAGGAAGTACAGGAAGGTGATGCCGCCGACGAGGATCCGGAAGACGTCCACGGGGAGCGCATAGACGGGGCACATGAAGGCCCGCGTCAGGCTCCACATGACGGAGTCACCGGTCAGCCGGGCCGTCGTCTCGCTCCGCCGAGGAGCGGGCGAGAGGTGTGCCGTGACGGCCGCGGAGGCCCCTGCCGGGTGAGCGATCTGTATGACGCGGTCGTGGTGGGCGCCGGGCCGAACGGCCTGGCGGCGGGAATCACCCTGGCCCGCGCGGGCCTCCGCGTCCTGATCCTGGAGGCGGCGGCGACCGTCGGCGGAGGAGCGCGCTCGGCCGAGCTCACGCTGCCCGGCTTCGTTCACGATGTCTGCTCCGCCTTCCATCCCCTGGGCCTGGCCTCGCCCTTCATGCGCTCACTCCCGCTGGAATCTCACGGCCTGCGCTGGATCCATCCTCCGGTGCCCCTGGCCCACCCCCTCGATCGCGGTGCGGCCGTCCTGCTGGAGCGGACGGTGGAAACCACCGCGCAGGGCGTGGATCCGGACACAGACGCCTACCGCCGTCTGATGCAGCCGCTGGTCGCCGGCGCCGACGCGCTGCTCGACGACCTTCTGGGGCCGCTGCGACTGCCGCAGCATCCCGTCCTTACGGCCCGATTCGGCCTGGCCGGCCTCCGCTCCGTGCGCGCCGTCGCCGGGCGGTTTTCCGGCCCGAAGGCCCGGGCCCTGCTGGCCGGACTGGGCGCGCACGCCATCCTTCCCCTCCACGCCCCGGGCACCGCCGCGTTCGCCCTGATCCTGGGGATGCTGGGCCACCTCGTCGGCTGGCCCGTGGCGGAAGGGGGAACGCAGCGTATCGCCGACGCTCTGGCCTCGGTCTTCCGGTCGCTGGGCGGCACCATCCAGACCCGGTCGCCGGTGACGTCCCTCGCGGACCTCCCCTCCTCGCGGGCGGTCTTGCTCGATCTGAGCCCCCGGCAGGTCGCGCACATTGCCGGGGACCGCCTTCCGGACGGCTACCGCCGTCGCCTTGCCCGCTACCGCTACGGTCCCGGCGCATTCAAGGTGGACTGGGCCCTCGACGGCCCCATCCCCTGGGCCGCGCCCGAGTGCCTCCGGGCCGGCGTCGTACACGTCGGCGGCACGCTCGAGGAGATCGCTGCGGCCGAGGACGCGGTGGCCCGAGGCCGGGTGCCCGAGCGGCCCTTCGTGCTGGTCGGCCAGCAGAGCCTGTTTGACGCGAGCCGCGCGCCCTATCCTCGACAGACGGCGTGGGCGTACTGCCATGTCCCTTCTGGATCCCGGGAGGAGATGACCGGGCGGATCGAGGCGCAGATCGAGCGCTTCGCCCCCGGATTCCGCGAGCGGATCCTCGCCCGGAGCGTCCGCTTCCCTGCCGATCTGGAGCGCGAGAACCCCAACTTCGTCGGGGGCGACATCGCCGCCGGCTCCCAGGACCTGCGGCAGCTCCTGGCGCGCTCGCTCCGTCGCGATCCCTACGCCACCCCCGTCAAGGGCCTCTACCTCTGCTCGGCCTCCACCCCGCCGGGGGCGGGCGTTCACGGCATGTGCGGCTACCACGCCGCCCGCTCCGCCCTGCGGCGGGAGTTCGGGATGTGAAATATTCCTCCACTTCCGGCGTCGGAACGACGAGGGGAAGGGGGGCGTTCGGCGAAGACGCCTCCCCGGCACGGCTTTCGGCAGACGGTGGGCTTGTCAGGGAGGGGCCGATGGAGACCATTGCCGTGGAGCGGTTCGTGGAGGCGGTGGCAGCCCTGCTGGAGGAAATCCACGTCGGGCCGCCTGATCCCCACTCCACCTGGGTGACGAGCAACGAACCGGGGTCTGGGGTGGTGGGGACTCTTGAGGGCATTCCCGCGGATGTGGCCTCCCGTCCGCCGGCCCCGGGCATGAACACCATCGCCGCCCACGCCGAGCACCTGCGGTACGCGCTGGAGCTGGCCATCCGCGCCCTCGACGGCGAGGACGCATACGCCACCGCCGATTGGGCGGGCAGCTGGCGGACGCAGACGGTGGATGGACCGAGGTGGGACAGGCTGCGCGCGGCCCTGCGGGAGCAGCACCGCCGTCTCCTGGACATCCTCCGCGACCGCCGGGACTGGTCGGATCGGGACACGCTGTGGGGAGTGCTGGCCCTGGTCGGCCACGGGGCCTACCACCTGGGAGCCATCCGCCAGCTGGCCCGGCTGCTCACATCTTCCAGATCGCGGGGCCGGTCCCGGGGCGGAACACGAAGACCTGAATCACCTGGCCGCTTCTGACAACAAAGGCTGCACCGATGTCATTGAAGATGAGACGTGTCAACCCGGTCCCGACCGACGTCGTCCTCGTGGGCGCGCCGTAGGCTGCGGTCACGGCCTCGAGCGGATCTCCCGGACCCACGTTCCTGGCTGTCTTGTAGTTGCTGGAGACCACCATGAGATAGATGGCCTTCCCGGTCTGGGGATCGTTGATCCCCATGCCGAAGAGCACGTGCGACCAGTACACGGTCATCACGCCCGGCTGGACATCGTCTCCGGGCCGGATGTCGACAATGGCCGAGCCCTGGCCGCGCGGCAGGTTCGGGGGTCTGACCATCTGCTCCACCTCGCCGACCGTCATCTCGAGGGTCCACCGGCCAATGCGCTCTCCCGGCACGATCAGGCGGTCGTCGGGGGGCTGGGCTCCCCCGGGAAGCGCGAGCCACAAGACGGCGACGACCGCCCCGATGATCCTCACCGCCGGTCCCCCTGACCTGTTTGAAACTCCGTCGGCTCCCCGCCCGGGAGCAGGACCAGAGCCAGACCGAGGCCGGTCGCGGCGGCGAAGAAGACACCACCGACCCAGAGTTCGGGAGTTAGCGCGACGAAGATGGTCTGCGCAAGTCTCCGTTCCCGGAGTGCCGACATCCCCAGCGCCACCGTGGTGAACATCGTCGTGGTGGCCAGCGTCAACCGACAGCAGGGACGGAAGGAGCCGCCGGAGCGTGGGGTCCGTTCCGGGTCCGCCCAAGCGGCGCGCAGCGGGCTTGCCCATGTGCCACAGCATGTCCCTCACCGTCCCGAGCGTGAAGATCCCCAGGCCCAGGGTCCGCCAGGAGACCGTCGCGAGGTCCAGGGCCTTGACCGCGACTTACCTCCTCGAGGGCCCGGCCTGCTGCCACGATACGTCGACGCGGCCTGCACCGCACAGTGCTGATTGTCCCCCTTGCCTGGAGATCGTGTCCCGATTTTCCGGGACACGCTCGACGCGCGCCGCTGATTCCCGGACCGTCCTCATTCCCGGTGGCGTCTAAGACGGAGAAACTGTCCGGAGCCCCAGGTCGGTGGGAAGCTCGGTTTGCAGAACCGCTGGGAGGAGGCGCCGCAGCGTACTTCACAACGCGCGCCGAGTCGCGTACCATCAGGGCAAGTGGTTTACCGAACGGCTCCAGGGCACGATCCTTACAGAACTGTCGCGGTGAACGGTAGGAAGCAGGGACCGACGGCGTGGAACTAGCCAGTCCAACATGGCCGTCCCCGCCCACATCCCCAGCGCAAAGATCACCCCGCCTCGAATCGGCGTCCCGCTCTTGAAGCGTGAGCGACTCCTGTCCATGGTCCACGAGGGGCTGACGCGCCGATTGCTCATCCTGTGCGCGGAGGCCGGATACGGGAAGACCAGCCTGCTGTTGTCTGCCCTCCCCGAGGTTGGCGGGCCCGTAGCGTGGCTCACCCTCGATGAGTCCGACGCAGATCCCAACCTGTTCGGCGCCGGCTTGATCGCGGCCGTCGGCGCCGTGGTGCCGGAGACCGGTGACCTGGTGCCGGGCATCCTGACGATGGGACCAGACATGGCGGAGCTGCGTCGGGCCTTGCTGGGTGCGCTGGACAGCCTGCCTGAGACGGTCATCGTCCTTGACGACTTCCATACCGTTGAGCGCAACCCAGAGATCGTGCGCCTGGTAGACGATCTCCTCGGCCACCTTCCGCCACCTATCCGCCTGGTCATCGCCACGCGGACCTGGCCGCGCCTGCAGGTCCTTCCCCGCCTCCTGGTCCAGGGCCAGGCCACAACGGTCGACCACAGCCACCTCAAGTTCTCACGGGACGAGACCGCAGCGTTCTTTCGCGCCAGCCACAGCCTCGAGATGGACGATCTCCTCGCCGGCGGCCTCACCGAACGCACCGAGGGATGGCCGGCCGCCCTGCAGCTGATTGCCCTCAGGGCCAAAGCCCAGGGCCGGGCCGATGTGCACGGCACTCCGCGAGAGATCTACGATTACCTGGCCGCCACCGTGCTGGACACGCTCGACCCGGTGACCCGAGGCTTCGTCCTGCGCGCGTCGATCCTGACCGAGCTCTGGCCGTCGGTGTGCCAGGCGCTGGTGCCGGAGGTGGACGCGGGGACGATGCTGGCGGAAGTGGAGCGCAGCAACCTCTTCCTCTACCGCCTCGACGACGCGGGCCCACGGTATCGCTTCCACCAGTTGTTCGCTGAGTTCCTCCGGCAGCGCTTGAGCGACGAAGAGGGATCGAAGGCGGTCTCGGCCCTGCACTATGCGGCGGCGCAACGGTTTGAAGCAGAAGGCATCCCCGACCTTGCCGTGCGCCACTACTTCGCGGCGGGAGCGCTCGGGGAGGCCGAGCGGGTGATGAAGCCGCTGCACGGCGACCGGCTCACCTCCCGTCTGGCCTATGCGTTCCGCGACCTGGCCTGCGGCTGCCCGAGGACGTTCAGCAGCAGTACCCGTGGATGACGCGCTGCGGGGCCAGCGCGTGCCGATACGTCGGCGACTACGCCGGAGGCCTTGCCCTCGCGGAGCGTGCCGCCGCAGCGGCGAGAGGGCGTGATCCCAACCTCTGGGCGTTTTCCATGCACGGGATCGCCGTCATGCTGCTGCACATGGACCGGTTTGAAGAAGCGGCACGCACATGCCAGGAGGCCCTGGCCTCTTTGGCCGCTGATGTCGAACCGCGCTGGAAGATCGCCCTGCTGGTCGTTCTGGCCGACAGCCTTCTGCATCTGGGACGGCTGGGTGAAGCGGAAAGTCTTCTCCCCGCCATCGAGCGCGCCGCCCCGGTCCCTCAACCCGGGAGGGGACTGCGCGAGAAGTATTTCCGCGCGGCTCTCGCTCTGGCGCGCCTGGAGTTCGCTCGTGCGGCCGAGCTCTATCGGGCGGCGCTGGACGAGGCCACAGCCGTCGGCTCTCAGACCTACGAAACCTGGATTCTGGCCGACATCGTTGCCGTCGAACTCGGACGTCGCGATCTGGCAGCGGCGCGAACTGCCCTGCAGCGGGCGCAAACCTCCCACGCCGGCACGGGTGAGCGTCAGACCGATCTGCAGCTCACGAACCACGCAGGCAGCGTCGCCCTGCTGGCCCACGACCCCTCTGAAGCGGCTCGGTTGTACCAGCGAACGCTGGCGTCGTGGCGCGAAGGCGAAACGCAGGAACCCCGCATCCTGGCGCTGCTCGGTCTCGCCCGCGCGGCGCGGGCGCAGGGGAATCCGACGGAAGCGGAGAGCCTGCTCAATGCGGCATCCTCGAGTGCAGAGCGCTGCCGTTTTGGGAAGCTCCTTCCTGAAATCCGACTGGAACAGATCAGTGTACTGTACGCGCGGGGGGAGGCGGCCCACGCCGCAACCCTGCTCCCCGCCGTCCGTGAGGCGTTCTCCGAGTGGGGAACGCTTCCGGGGCTGGCGCGGGTTGCGCTCTGGGAGGCTCAACTGACCGCACCGCCGCCGGATGATCTCCTCCACATCGCCGTCACGCAGGCGGCCCAGGCGAAAGACGACCTGATCCCGTTCCTGGCGACGGAGGCCGCCTGGACCGCACCGCTGCTGCTCACGGCGCTCGGGCGAGGCGTTGAGCCGCACGCCGCGGAGAGCCTGCTGGTCGCGCTGGGGTCGGATGCGGTGGACGCCCTGGTGCGGGCGCTCGCCGATCCGCAGTTGCGGCTCCGGGCCATCGGCCTCCTCGGGGCGATCGGTGACCCGCGGGCGCGGCGGCCTCTGCTCCAGCTCGCCCGCAAGGACCCGCAGGTGCGGACGCTCTGCGAACAGGCGGTGGCCAGATTGCGCCCACCGGAACCGGTGACCCTTCGAATCTCACTCCTGGGCCGGTTCGAAATCCTGAGGAACGGCCGCCCCATCCCGGAGGCCGCGTGGAAGACCCACAAGGTGAAGGCCCTGCTGGAGTTCCTGCTTCTCCACCGCAGCCGGCTCGTCTCCCGTGACGAGATCATCGAAGCCCTGTGGCCGGAAGCCGACCCGCGGGCCGGTGACGTCCGCCTCAAAGGGGCCGTGAAGACGCTCCGCCAGACCCTGGAACCGCTCCTCGAGGGCCCGCAGTCGAGCTTCATCGTGCGCCGCGGATCCCTCCTCCGGTTCGAGAGCGCCGGGCGCTGCTGGATCGATGTCGACGAGTACGACCGGATGCGTGCCGAGGCCCAGGGCCACGAGGCGGCCGGGCGTCTGGCCGAGGCGGTGACCGCGCTCGAGCGGGCCGCCGCGCTGTATCGCGGCGATCTGCTGGAAGAGGAGCGGTACGCGGACTGGCCGGCCGCCGAGCGCGAGCGCCGCCGGGAGATCCAGATCGCGGTCCTGGAGACCCTGGCCGATCTGCACGCCCGACGGCGGGACTACCGCCGGGCGCTGGAGGCGATCGGGCAGGTGCTGGCCCTGGACCGCCTGCGCGAACCGGCCTACCGCCACTTCATGCGGTACGCCCTCGCCCGGGGCGACCGCCAGGCGGCGATCCGCGCCTACCTGACCTGCGAACAGCTCCTCCGGGAAGAATTGGGCGTCGGCCCGCAGCCCGAGACCGTCGCCCTCTACGAACAGGCCCGCGCCCTGACCCCGGCCTGAGGCATTTCACCCCAGTTTCACCGCCGTCTCCTATGTTCTCCCCGACCGGGTGGATTCCGGCGGAGGCGGCCATGGCAGGGGAGATTCAGTCCGCGTCGTTTGTCGTCCGGCTCAGGGTGGACCCCTCAGAACGCCGGCGCTGGTGGGGGGAAGCCCAGCATGTCGAGACCGGCGAGCGGATCGCCTTCCGCGACCAGGGGAAGCTCCTGGAGTTCCTGCAGCGGCACCTGCGGAAGCTGGAGGACACCCAATGAGTCGTCACGCGGAGGTGAGGAAGATGCGGTGGATTGCCGCAGTGTGCGCCACGATCGTCGGGATCGCCCTGACCGTGGGCGGGTTCGCCGGCGCCCAAACCGTCGCCACCATCATGGCGGCGAAGCTCCTGGAGCCGAACCAGAAGACGGTGGAGGTGTCGACCGAGGAACTCATCAGGATCCTCGCCGACGGGAGCGCCGTCGTCTTCGACGCGCGCCCGCACCTGGAATGGGCCATCAGCCACATTCCGGGCGCCAACAACGCGGCCCCCAAGCCGGGGGTCCCGATGTCCCAGTACGTGTCCGACGTCAACGAGATCCTGCGGGCCGTCAACGGCGACAAGACCCGCCCGATCGTCCTCTACTGCAACGGACCCTTCTGCGGCAAGAGCAAGCGGCTCGGGGAGGAGCTCCTGGCGGCCGGGTTCACCAACGTCCGGCGGTACCAGCTCGGGGCGCCGACCTGGCGGGCGCTGGTCGGCTACATGGAGATCGAGCTCAACGGCGTGCTCTACGCCTACCGGAACGACAAGACCGCGGTGTTTGTGGATGCCCGGTCTCCCGAGGAGTTCAAGACGGGGTCCCTCCCCGGAGCCAAGAACATCCCCCTGGCCGAGGTGAAGGCGGCGAAGGACGACGGTCGCCTGCCGATGGAGGACCACAACACGCGGATCATCGTCTTCGGAAAGGACAGCGCGCAGGCGCGGCCTGTGGCCGAGGCCATCGCCAGAGAAGCCTTCCACAACGTCACGTACTTCGTGGGGACGTTCAGCACGCTGCGGTCGGTAATCAAGTAGTACAACACCGCGGGGGGAGTCGCGGCAGCGGCTCCCCTGCGCGACTGTCCGCTCTAACGGCGCCGCGACCCGCTCACGTTGGGTCACCGTCGACCTGAGGAGGAATCCGAGGTTATCGGCTTTGGTGCCGGGAACCCGTCTCCGGTTCCATCCAACGTCCACCGCCTCACGCTCGGCCGCCTGTCATCCCCAGGAGTTCGCAGGAGAAAGGTACGCGTGGCCTCCCTGACGATCTCCCGAATCAGCCGTTCACCCCGGCTGGCTTTCGCCTGCCACTATCCCTTGAACAAGGAGATCATCCTTGCTAAAGTAAGGATATGGCAAAAGTCACATCCAAGCTTCAGGTCACCGTCCCCAAAACGGTCGCCAAGCACTTCGGGATCCGACCCGGAGACGAAATCGAGTGGGTGATCGCCGGAGACGCCATCCGCGTCCTGCCCGCCCGGACCCATCAGCCTTCCCGCGACCCTGCGGAGCGGCTTCGCCTCTTCGACCTGGCGACGGCGCGCCAGCGGAACCGCAACGCCTCGCTCCGGCTCAAGCCTGCACGCCAGCGGGGCTGGACCCGCCAGGACCTCTACGCCCGTGCCCGCCCTCGTTGACACGAACGTCCTCGTCTATCGCTTCGATCCACGGTTCCCTCGCAAGCAGCGGATCGCGACAGAGATCCTGAGGCGCGGGATTGCCGAGGACACGATCCGCGTGCCCCACCAGGCGATCGTCGAGTTCGTCGCAGCGGTCACGCGACCCCTCGCGCGCGGGAAGCCGCTCCTTTCCATCATGGATGCCACTCGTGAGGCCGAGGAGATGCTCGCTCAGTTTACCGTCCTTTACCCCGATGGGGCTCTCCTGAGAACGGCCCTCCGCGGGGCTGTCGCCTACCAGTTGCCCTGGTTTGATGCCCACCTCTGGGCCTATGCTGAACACTTTGGCCTCTCTGAACTCCTCTCGGAGGATTTCCAACACGATCGTCTGTACGGCAGCGTCCGAGCAATCAACCCATTCCTCCAGAAGCGCTGACGCCCCGGGCCGGGTTCATCGCATGGAAGCCGCAGCCGGCAAGGAAGTCGCCCAGGGTGGGCACAGCCGCGCCGGCTGAGATCCGCGGTGGGACAATCGTGGTTACAGCGGCCGGTCCGGAAGGGAGGCCTAAGGGTCAGGTCGCTTCCGAGAGATTGTGTCTCCCGCTGAGGACGGCGTGAAGGTCATTCACGAGCAGGAAGTACCCGAATGAAGCGGGTAGTCCGTGGTGCCGGGAGGGGGATTTGAACCCCCACGGGAATCCCATACGCCCCTCAAGCGTACGCGTCTGCCAGTTCCGCCATCCCGGCAGTCCTCTTCGATTATACCCGAGCTACCTGAGGTGGAACGCCAGGTACGTGGAGGTGATGACGAACAGGACCGAGACCACCGCGGTGATCCGGGTGAACAGCGTCTCGCGCGGCCGGGGACCGTGGAAGAGGCGGGCGCTGCCGCCGATGGCGCCGAGTCCCTCCCCCTTCGGGCCCTGGAGCAGGATGACCCCGATCACCAGGAAAGCCAGGATAAAATGGACCGTCAGAACGGCCGTCCCCACGCTTCACCTCCGTGGCAATTGCTTATCTTACCACAGAGGCCGGCGCCGGTGCAGGAGGGACCGGGACGGGGACCGCGGGGGCGACACGGCGGAAGTTCCCCGCGCTATGGGGCCACCGCTCGAGGATGGCCCGGGCCCGGGCGCTGCCGGTCAGGCGGTGGTGTGCGGCGATGAGGTCCGCCACCGCCGCCGCCTCGGCGGGGTCGGTCAGCGGCTCCACCCGGACGTGCTCGGGATTGCAGCGGAGGCGGAGGACGTCCGACTCGTCGAAGACATAGGCCACGCCGCCCGTCATCCCGGCGGCGAAGTTCCGTCCGACGTCGCCCAGGATCACTACCGTCCCGCCGGTCATGTACTCGCAGCCGTGGTCTCCCACACCCTCCACCACAGCCGTGGCGCCGGAGTTCCGCACCGCGAACCGTTCGCCGGCGCGGCCGGCGGCGAAGAGGCGGCCGCCGGTGGCGCCGTAGAGCACCGTGTTCCCGAGGATGACGTTGTCCTGCGTGGCTCCCGCCCACCCCGGCGCCGGCCTGATAACGATCTCTCCGCCGGCCATCCCCTTCCCCACATAGTCGTTGGCCTGTCCGGTAAGGTGCAGGGCGAGGCCCGGCACGCAGAAGGCCCCGAAGCTCTGCCCGGCCGCACCCTCGAACTCCAGGACGATAGCCCCCTCCGGCAGGCCCGCATCCCCGTAGCGGCGGGCGATCACTCCGGCCACGCCCGCCCCCACGGTGCGGTGGGCGTTTCGGATGCGGTACCGCCGGCGCACCGCTCCCTCCGTCGCGGCGCGCCTGCCGTCGAGGAGCGGGACGATCTCCTCCAGGATCTGCTCCTCCAGATCGTCACCGCCTGCCGGCGGATCGTTGCGGCTGCGGACGGCGCGGCGCGGACGGACCCGGCCGGGGTCGGGATCGCGGAGGACGAAGCCCAGATCCAGGCCTGCGGCCTTCGGATGGGACGTCGGGCGCGGGCGGAGCAGCTCCACCCGCCCGATGATCTCGTCCAGCGTGCGGGCGCCCAGGCTGGCCAGGATCTCCCGCACCTCCTGGGCCACGCCCAGGAGGTAGGCCATCACCCGTTCCGGCCGTCCAGTAAACTTCGCCCGCAGATCCTCCCGCTGGGTGGCGATGCCGACGGGACAGGTGTTGAGGTGGCACTGCCGGGCCATGACGCAGCCCAGGGCCACCACCGCCGCGGTGCCGAAGCCGAACTCGTCGGCGCCCAGCAGCGCGGCGATCACCACGTCGCGGCCGGTCTTCAACCCGCCGTCCACGCGCAGCCGCACGCGGCCGCGCAGGTCGTTGGCCACCAGCACCTGCTGCGTCTCGGCCAGGCCCAGCTCCCACGGCACGCCGGCGTGCTTGATCGAGTCCAGCGGGGAGGCCCCGGTCCCGCCGTCGTGGCCGCTGATCTGAATCGTGTCGGCGAAGGCCTTGGCCACGCCTGCGGCAATCGTGCCCACGCCGGATTCGGCCACCAGCTTGACGGCCACGCGCGCCGCCGGGTGGATGCGCTTCAGGTCGTAGATGAGCTGGGCCAGGTCTTCGATGCTGTAGATGTCGTGATGCGGGGGCGGGGAGATCAGCGTGATCCCCGGCTGGGCCCGGCGGATCGCCGCGATCTCCCGGCTGACCTTGTGGCCGGGGAGTTGCCCGCCCTCCCCGGGTTTGCTGCCCTGCGCCATCTTGATCTCCAGCTCGTCGGCGGAGAGGATGTACGCCGGCGTCACCCCGAAGCGCGCCGAGGCGATCTGCTTGATCCGCGAGTTGGCCCAGCCCTCGCCGTTGGACGGCCGCGGGTAGCGCGAGGGGTCCTCGCCGCCCTCCCCGCTGTTGGAGCGGGCGCCGAGACGGTTCGCGGCGACGGCCAGGGCGCGGTGGGCCTCCAGGCTGAGTGCGCCGTGCGACATCGCCGAGATGACGAAGCGCCGGACGATCTGCTCCGCAGGCTCGACCTCCGTCAGGGGGACGGGCGCCTGCGGCGCAAACTCCAGCAGGTCGCGCAACGCCGCCGGCGGGCGGTCGGTGACGAGCGCGGCGAACGCCTGTCGCGCGGCGTCGTCCCCGTGGCGCGCGGCGCGGTGGAGGGCTTTGACCACGTAGGGGTTGAAGGCGTGGAACTCGCCGCCGCGGCGGAACCGGATCTCGCCCGTCTCGGGCAGCCCATCCTCAGGCGGCCTGTCCCCATCCCTCCCGTCTCCGGAGGCGAACGCCTCGCGGTGGCGGGCCAGCAGTTCGGAGGCGATGGTCTCCAGACCGATCCCGCCGATCCGGGAAGGCGTTCCGGGGAAGTAGCGGGCGATCAGGTCGCCGTCCAGCCCGATCGCCTCGAAGATCTGCGCGCCGCAGTAGCCGGCCAGCGTGCTGATCCCCATCTTGGACATGATCTTCAGCAGCCCGGCTTCCGCGGCGCGCCGGTACGCCTGCCACCGTTGCTCGCGGTCGCCGTTGGCGGAGCCGGCGGTCAGGGCGGTTTCCACGAGCCACGGCACGACGGCATTGGCGCCGTACCCCAGCAGGCAGGCCAGGTGGTGGATCGTCCGGGCCTCCCCTGTCTCCGCGATCAGTCCGACCCGCAGCCGTCGGCCGGACCGGATGAGCGCGTGATGGACGGCCGCCACGGCCAGCAGCATCGGGATGGGGGCGTGCCCGGCGTCCACCCCGGCGTCCGAGACGACCAGGATGCCGGGCTGCCGGGCGACCCGGCAGGCTTCGGCGGCAACCGCCTCCACCGCGTCCTGGAGGGCGGCCGGCCCCGCGGCGACATCGACGAGCGCCGACAGCCGGTGCACCGGCAGGGGCCCCTCCTCGACGAGCCAGCGCACCTGCGCCGGAGTCAGGATCGGCGAGGGCAGCCGCACAATCGCTTCCTCTCCGGCCGGCCCCGGTTCGAGCAGCGGCGGCGCCGGGCCGAGGTGGGAGGCCAGGGACATCACCAGGCGCTCCCGCAGGGGATCGATGGGCGGGTTGGTCACCTGGGCAAACCGCTGGCGGAAGTAGGCGTACAGCAGGCGCGGCCTCTGGGACAGGACGGCGGGCGGCGTGTCGTCGCCCATGGAGAACACCGGGTCCTTCCCCTCTTCCGCCATCGCCCGCAGGATGTGCGCGACGTCCTCCACGGTGTAGCCGAAGACGCGCTGCAGCGTCAGCGAGGCGCCCGCAGGCGGATGACCGACGGGCAGGTCGCCGGGAAGGGAGACCAGATGCCTGCGCACCCACTCCCCGTAGGGACGACGGGCGGCGTAGTCGCGTTTGACCTCGCCGTCGCGACGCACGGTCCCCCGCGCGGTGTCCACGAGCAGCATCTGGCCGGGACCGAGCCGTCCGAGCTCCACGATCCGCTCCGGCGGGAGGTCGATCACGCCGGCCTCGCTGGCCATGATCACCAACCCGTCCGCGGTGCGGCAGAAGCGGGCCGGGCGAAATCCGTTGCGGTCCAGGGCCGCACCCACCACCGTCCCGTCGGAGAAGGCCAGCGCCGCGGGGCCGTCCCAGGGCTCCGTCAGGCAGGCGTGGTAGGCAAAGAAGGCGCGGACCTCCTCGTCCATCTCCGCCTCCCCTTCCCACGCCGGCGGAACCAGCATGAGCAGGACGTGGGCCAGATCGCGGCCGCAGACGGTGAGCAACTCCACGACGTTGTCGAGCATGGCGCTGTCGCTGCCGCCCTCCTGGAGCAGCGGGACGAACTCCGGCGGGAACCGGGCTTCCCGGGCGCGCGTCCAGGCGATGTTGCCCTGCAGGGTGTTGATCTCGCCGTTGTGGGCGATGGCCCGGAAGGGCTGGGCCAGGCGCCAGCTGGGGAAGGTGTTGGTGCTGTAGCGCTGGTGGAAGACGGCCAGCGCCGTCTCGTAGGCCGGATCGACCAGGTCCCGGTAGAACCGCGGAAGCTGCGGGGAGGCGAACAGCCCCTTGTAGACGACGGTCCGGCGCGAAAAGGAGGGGATGTACACCTCCAGCGCGGCCGAGGCGGCCTCGCGCTCGATCGCCCGGCGGCAACGGTACAGCAGGCGGTCAAAGGCGGCGTCGTCGAGCCCCGCCGGCCGGGCCATCACCACCTGCGCGATGTGCGGCCGGGTGGCGCGGGCGTAGGCTCCGAGCGCATCGGGATCGACCGGGACGTCGCGCCAGCCGACGAGACCGATCCCGGTCTGCTGGATAACCTCTTCGATGATCTGTCTGGCCTGGGTGACCCTTCCCGCATCCTGTGGGAAAAAGAGCATCCCCAGAGCGATGTCCGCGTCGGACGCGGGGAGGGACATCTCCCGGCGGAGGAGCCGGTAGGGGATCTGGGTCAGGACGCCGGCGCCGTCGCCGGTCTTGCCGTCGGCGGCGACGGCCCCCCGGTGCCGCATGCTGGCCACCGCGGTCAGGGCGAGGGACAGGATCTGGTGGTCGGCCCGGCCGCAGACGTCGGCGACGAAACCCACCCCGCAGGCGTCTCGCTCCGTCATCGGGTCCCTGTGCATCGTCTCCCGTCGCGGCGTCTCGCCGCAGCCCTCGAATAGACCGAAGCCCGAGAGGATGGTCCCTGGCGAGGAACCTCCCCCTCGGGCTTCTGTCCCGACGGTGTAGCCGGTCCCAAGACCGGCCTGCGCCGCTTGGACCAGCCCGCGCCGGGTAGGCGCGGCGGAACCCTAGGCGCACTTCCTCAAGAAAACACCACTATGAAGATGCCGCCGCTTGAACGAGCCGACGCCGACGCGCAGACTCAGCGCCGGCGTCGTGGCCGTCAGCTTACCGCATCTTGTAACACAGCGGGCCGAGGCTGTCAACGGCGGGATGAGCTCCGGCTCATCGCGCTCTTTGAACGGCCCTCCAGATCGGCCAGGTGTGCCGTGTCGTTGAGGGTCAACAGGCGCGCCCGCCCGCCCTCGTACTCGACCGTAGTCAGCGCGGCGTTGTCGATCTGCATCCGGCCGAGGTGGTCGTAGTCGAGACCGAGGGCCTCGGCGACGACCACTTTGATCACCACCTCGTGGGAGACCGCCGCCGCGATCTGCCCGACATGGCGGGCGGCCAGGGCGGCCACCGCGGCCAGGGCGCGCTGCCGGACGTCGAAGAGCCGCTCGCCCCCGGGCATCCGCACCCGGCCGGGCACGGAGGTCCACAGCCGGAGCCGATCGCGGTCCGAGGCGGCGACTTCCGCCAGGCTGCGACCCTGCCAGGCGCCGTGGTCGATCTCGATGAACTCCGGGACGGTGCGGACCGGCAGCCCGTGGGGGCGGGCGATGGCCTCGGCCGTGGCCAGGGCGCGGCGGAGGGGACTGGCATACACCGCGGCCAGGGCGAGATCCCCCAGGCGGCGGGCCAGCGCTTCGGCCTGGCGCTCCCCCAGTGCGCTCAACGGGACGTCGAGCTGCCCCTGGAGCCGACCCTCCGCATTCCAGCGGCTCTGACCGTGGCGGATCAGCAGGAGCCGGGCCGCGCTCATCCGTAGACGGGCCTGACGTCCACGATCCCGTCGATGCGCCGGAGCGCCTCCAGCAGCTCCTCCGGCACGGGATCGTCGAGGCCCAGCACCATCACCGCCCGTCCGCGCGGGGCGTCCCGGCCGACCTGCATCGAGGCGATGTTCACGTCGGCGTTGCCCAGCAGCGTCCCCACCTTGCCGATCATTCCCGGACGGTCCTCGTTCCAGATCCAGAGCATAAACGGCGCGGGAACGAGGTCGATCCGGTAGCCGTCAAAAAATACCACGCGGGGGTCCCTCCGACCGAACACCGTCCCGGCCAGGGTCCGCGCGTCGGCCGTCGTCACCACCCGGACCCGCAGGAGCGTACTGAAATCCCCGCCCTGCAGGTCGCGTCGCTCGCCGAGCGCGATGCCCCGCTCCTGGGCCAGGACGGTGGCGTTGATCAGGTTGACGGGCTCGTCGAGGATGGAGGCCAGCAGGGAGCGCAGAAAAGCGGCGCGCAGCCACTCCGTCTCCCAGGAGGCGATCTCCCCCTCGTAGGAGAGCTCCACCTGCCGCACCTGACCGCCGCCCAGCTGCCGGGCGATCCGGCCCAGCTGCCCGGCCAGCTCGAGGTAGGGCCCCAGACGCTGCCAGGTCTCCTCGGGAACGGTCGGCGCATTGACGGCGCCCCTGACCGGCCGTCCGGCCAGCGCGGCCAGCACCTGTCCGGCAACCTCGAGGCCGATGCGGCGCTGGGCTTCCGCGGTGGAGGCCCCGAGGTGCGGGGTCAGCACCACCCGGGGATGCGCGCGCAGGCCGCCCGGGCCCGGCGGCTCGTCTTCGAAGACGTCGAGCGCCGCCCCGCCGATGTGTCCCTCCTCCAGCGCCGCCAGGAGCGCCTCCTCGTCGATCAACCCGCCGCGGGCGCAGTTCACGATCAGCGCCCCGCGCCGCAGGCGGGCCAGCGCGGCGCGGTCGATCAGATGGCGGGTCCGCTCGGTCAGCGGCACGTGCAGCGTAACGATGTCGCTGCGCTCCAGCAGGTCTTCCCAGCTCACGAGTTCCACGTCGAGTCGTTCGGCGCGCTCGGCCGTGACGAACGGGTCGCAGGCGACGACCCGCATGCCGAAGGCCTGCGCCCGGCGCGCCACCTCGCCCCCGATCCTCCCCAGTCCGACGATGCCGAGCGTCTTGCCGTGCAGTTCGATCCCGGTGAAGCGCTCGCGCGACCAGTGGCCCGCCGCGGCCGCGGCGTGGGCGGCGGGAATCTTTCGGGCCAGGGCCAGCAACATCGCCAGGGTGTGCTCCGCGGTGCTCACCGTGCTGCTGTCGGGCGCGTTCAGGACCAGGATGCCCCGACGGGTCGCGGCCTCCACATCGATGTTGTCCACTCCGACTCCGGCGCGGGCCACGACCCTGAGGCGTCGGGCCTGGCGCAGGACCGCCTCCGTGATGCGGGTGCGGCTGCGGACCACGACGGCGTCCGCGTCGCGGATCGCCTCCGGCAGCGCTTCCGCCGTCAACCCGGCGGGGACGTCCACCTCCGCCTCCGTGCGGAGGAGGGCGACGCCCTCGGGATCGAGTCCGTCCGCGACCAGGATCCTCATGGCGCCGATACCGCGCGGGAAACCGGGTGGCCCATGGCCCGCAGCACCCCGGCGAGGGCCTCCAGTCCCCGCTGCAGATCCCGCGCGTCCACGGCGCCCATGTGGCCGATGCGGATGATCCGCCCCTCCAGCCGGCCCTGTCCCCCGGCGAGCACGACCCCGTGCTCCTCGCGGAGGCGTCGCAACAGCGTCCGGGCATCCACGGTTTCCGGCACGCGAACCGCGGTGACGGTGTCGGAGGCCCAGCGCGGCGGGGGCAGCACCTCGAGTCCGACGCGGGCGACTCCCTCGCGGACCATCCGGGCCATCCGGCGATGCCGCTCCACCCTGGCCGGCAGACCCTCCTCGAGAATCATCGGAATCGAAACGGCCAGGGCGTAGATGGCCGGCACCGCGGGCGTGAAGGGCGTGAACGCGGTCGGCCCGGCACCGAGCGCGTCGCGGGCGCGTTCGAAGGAGAAGTACACCCTCGGGGTGCGGGACCGGCGCGCGGCCTCCCAGGCCCGGCTACTTACGCTGATGAAGACCGCGCCCGGCGGGCCCATCAGCGCCTTCTGCGAGCCCGCCACGACGACGTCCAGCCCCCAGGCATCGGTGCGCAGCTCCAGCGCGCCGAGCGAGCTGACCGCATCGACCAGGAGGAGCGTCCCCGTGGGACGCACCACCCCGGCGAGGGCGGCGAGGTCGTTGGCCACGCCCGTGGAGGTCTCGTTGTGGGTGACCAGGACGGCCGCCACCGGCGCGTGACGACGCAGGGCGGCGGCCACGGCGTCGGGCTCGATGCCCGTCCCCCACGGCGCTTCCAAGGTGATGACCTCGGCGCCGTAGGTCCGGGCGATCTCCGCGAAACGGTCCCCGAACGCCCCGCAGGACAGGGCCAGGACGCGGTCTCCGGGCGAGAGGACGTTGGCGACCGCCGCCTCCAACCCTCCAGTGCCGGAAGCGGCGAAGGGGAGCACCGGGGACGCCGTCTCGTAGATGCGCCCGAGGCCTTCCAGCACCTCCCGCAAGATCCGGCCGAAGGCCTCTCCCCGGTGGTTGACCATCTGCGCGGCCATGGCTTCCCGGACCTCCGGCGGGAGCATCGTTGGACCGGGGATGAGGAGGAGTTCGTGGCGGTCAGACGCATGCTTGTTCGGACTTCGATCGAGGATGGCCACGCGCGGCGAGACCTCGGGAACGAATTTTCCCGATATCTTATGTCAGAGGCCGCCGCCGTGGCAACAATGTTCGTGTTTTTCTGCTGGAGTTGGGAGGTTTCAGGGGACCGCGGCCCGGATGATGGCGACGAACTTGACCGGATCCAGGCTGGCCCCACCGACGAGCGCGCCGTCGATCTCCTTCTGCCGGGTGAACTCCGCCGCGTTGTCGGGGGTGACGCTGCCGCCGTAGAGAATGCGGGCCCGCGACGCCGCGGCCGGACCAAACCGCCCGGCGAGGGACCGGCGGATGAGTCCGGAAACACGGTTCGCCTCCGCGCCGGTGGCGGAACGTCCCGTCCCGATCGCCCAGACCGGTTCGTAGGCGATGACCAGGCGCTCCGCGTGCGCCGGCTCCACCCCGGCGACGCCGGCTTCCGTCTGGTGCAGGACGACCCGATCGGTCCGGCCGCCGTCACGCTCTTCCAGGCGCTCGCCCACGCACAGGATCGGCACGAGGCCGTTGGCAAACGCCGCCCTGACCTTGCGGGCGGCGGTCTCGTCGGTTTCGCCGAACTGCTGGCGACGCTCGGAGTGGCCGATGATCACGTAGTGACAGCCCACGTCGGCGAGCATCATCGGGGAGATCTCGCCGGTAAACGCTCCCTGGATCTCCCAGTGCATGTCCTGCGCGCCCAGCCGGATCGGCGAGTCGGCCAGGGCGCGGGAGACATCCGCCAGGGCCGTGAACGGCGGACAGACGGCGACCTCGACGCCCGGGGGGAGTCGTTCCCGGCGCAGGGCGGCGACCAGCGCCAGGGCATCCCCCACCGTCTTGTGCATCTTCCAGTTGCCGGCGATGAGCGGCGTGCGGGCCACCGGTGCGGCCCTCACTTGTCCTGGAGCACCGCCACCCCGGGCAGCTCGCGGCCCTCCAGGAACTCCAGGGAGGCTCCTCCGCCGGTGGAGACATGGCTCAGGCGGCCGGCCAGACCGAACAGCTCTACCGCCGCCGCCGAATCCCCGCCGCCGACGATGGTCACCGCCCGGGACTCGGCCATGGCCTGGGCCACGGCGCGGGTCCCCTCGGCGAACGCCGGGAATTCGAAGACGCCCATGGGGCCGTTCCACATCACCGTCCCCGCGCCGAGGATGATGCGCCGGTAGGTCTCGGCGGTCCGGGGCCCGATGTCCATGCCCATCCAGCCTTCCGGGATGGCCTCCGCGGGAACCGTCCGGCGCAGGGCGTCTTCGGCGAACCGATCCGCGGCCACGACATCTTCAGGGAGGTGGAACACCACCCTCCGCTCCGCCGCCTCGCCCATGAGCGCGCGCGCCAGGTCCACTTTGTCCGCCTCGACCAGCGAAGCCCCCACCGTCGCTCCCCGGGCGGCCAGGAAGGTATAGGCCATGGCCCCGCCGATGAGCAGGGCGTCGGCTCTGGTGAGGAGGTTGCGGATCACGCCCATCTTGTCCGAAACCTTCTTGCCGCCGAGGATGGCCACGAAGGGCCGGGTCGGGGACTCCAGCGCGCGCGACAGGTAGGTGAGCTCCTTCTCCATGAGGAACCCGGCCACCGCGGGCAGGTAGCGGGCCACGCCCACGGTGGAGGCGTGGGCCCGATGCGCGGTGCCGAAGGCGTCGTTGACGTAGAGGTCGGCCAGCGAGGCCAGCGCCCGGGCGAAGGCGTCGTCGTTGGCCTCTTCCCCCGGGTGGAAGCGCAGGTTCTCCAGGAGCACCACGTCGCCGTCTTTCATCGCGGCCACGGCGCGCTCCACCTCCGGACCGATGCAGTCCGGCAGCTTGGGGACGGGAATGCCCAGCAGCTCGCTCAGCCGTGCGGCCACGGGATCGAGCCGAAGCTCGTCTCTGACCCGGCCGCCGGGCCGGCCGAGGTGCGAGGCCAGGATGACCCGGGCGCCGTTGCGGCGGAGGTGGGTGACGGTGGGGAGGGACTCGGTGATGCGCCGGTCGTCGGTAATCCGGCCGCCGTCCAGGGGCACGTTGTAGTCCACCCGGACGAGGACGCGCCGGCCCCGCACCGGGACGTCGCTGACGGTCTTCTTGGTCACAGGCCCCGCTCGGCCATGTAGTGCGCCAGATCCGCCACCCGGCAGGCGTACCCCCACTCGTTGTCGTACCAGGTCATCACCTTGACGAAGTCGTCCGTGAGCACCGTGGTGAGGGGCGCGTCCACCACCCCGGAGTAGGGACTCTGCTTGTAGTCCATGGAGACGAGCTCCTCTTCGCTGTAGCCCAGGTAGCCCTTCATCTCCTCCTCGCTGTAGCGCTTGTAGGCGGCGTTGATCTCCCGCGCCGAGGCCGGCTTCTCCAGCTCACAGACCAGGTCCACGATGGACACCGTCGGCGTGGGCACGCGGAGGGCGATGCCGTGCATCTTCCCCTGCAGCTCCGGCAGGACGAGGAAGATGGCCTTGGCCGCGCCGGTTGTGGCCGGGATGATGTTCAGGGCCGCGGCGCGCGCCTCCCGCAGGTTCTCCCCCACGACATCCAGGATGCGCTGGGTGTTGGTATAGGAGTGGACGGTGGTCATAAAGCCGCGCCGGATGCCGAACTCGCGGCTCAGGACCTTGGCCGTTACGGCGAGGGCATTCGTCGTACAGGAGCCGTTGCTGACGATGGCGTGCTTCTTTGGATCGTAGAGCGTGTGGTTCACGCCCATGTTCACCGTGATGTCCTCGCCCTTGCCCGGGGCGCTGATGATCACCTTCTTCGCCCCGCCCTGCAGGTGGCCGCGGGCCTTCTCCGCCTGGGTGAACCGGCCGGTGGACTCGATGACCAGCTCCACACCGGCCTCCCGCCAGGGGATGGCGGCGGGCTCCCGTTCGGAGAACACCTTCACCGTCCAGTCGTTGATCAAAAGTTCGCCGTTTCTGGTCTCCACGCGTCCCGGGAACCGGCCGTAGTTGCTGTCATAGCGAAACAGGTGGGCGTTGGTCGCCAGGTCGGCGATGTCGTTGATCGCCGTGACCTGCAGCGTTTCCGGGTAGCGCTCCAGGATCGCGCGCAGCGACTGGCGCCCGATACGCCCGAACCCGTTAATCCCCACGCGAACCGGCATGCTGGATCCCTCCCTGACCTGGTGTTGCGAGCCTGCCTTTCGGGCCCGGCCTCAGCGGGTGACCTGCCCCGCCGCCTCCCGCTGGCGCGCGCCCCGCCAGTACCGCTCCAGCAGGTCGCGCCGGATGAATCCCACGTTGCCGAAGATGCGGATGCTGAAGGCGATCACCGCGCCCAGATAGATGTCCACGCCCAGGAGATCTCCGATCGCCGTGAGCAGCGCCGCCAGCACGGTGTTGGCGAAGAAGCCCGTGATGAAAATGGAGAGGTCGAAGCGTTCCTCCAGCTGCGCCCGCAGACCGCCCAAAATCGTGTCGATGGCGGCCAGGATGGCGATGGCGGTGTACTTCACCACCCCCAGGGGAATCTCCACGGACACCAGAAACCCCAAAATGATCCCCACGATCAGTCCGGCGATGGGCAGCCACATCGCTGTGTGTCCCCCTCCGGGCCGCGGCCCGTCATTCAAAGGGCCCCGTCGGACGGGCGTACGTAAAGCGGTAGGACCCCCGGTACGCCGGAACGCCCACGAGGACGCCCTTCGTGATCTTCACCGGAAAAGCGAAGGCGCGCAGCGCCTGCACCACCCCGTCCGGCCGCTCCAGGTAGGCCAGCATCTCGTCGGGCGGCCCCACGGCGATGACGCGGTACGGCGGGGCCAGCCGCTTGGCGTTACAGATGATGGTCGTGCCGACGCAGTTCACGCCGGTCGTCGAGATGATGCGCTCTCCGTTCACGGCCACGGCCTCCGCCCCGCCGGCGAAGAGGTCGTTGATCACGCCCTGCAGATCGGTGTAGTGCAGGATCACGGTGTTCGGATCATCGCCCGGCCGCAGGGGCAGCGGGCTGTCGTCCAGCTCCACGATGAGGCCCGGACCGGCGATGTGGGTGTGGCCGGCCAGGGCCCGAAGCCGCTCCAGTTGCCGCCCCAGGACCTCCAGCTGATCCCGACCCTGCGCCGCCCCCTGCTCGTAGGCGTGCAGCTGGCTGCGCAGCTGGACGATCTGCGTCTCCAGCGCAGCCCGCTGGCGCTCCATCTCCCGGAGCATGAACCCCAGTTCTTCCAGCCGCTGGGACGGCAGGCGCAGTTGCTGACGGATGAGGAGTTCGTTGCGGATCTGGGTGACGGCGAGAAACGCGACCGCGGCAAGAATGACGGCCATCGACACCTGCAGGCGCGTGACCCGCCAGGGGCGGGCGGAGGAAGGAAACCAGGCCATGGTGAAACCGCCGGCGCTGCCGCCGCGGACTCTTGCTTCAAGTATAGGGGGCGTGCGGAAAACCGGTCAACGTGCGGGGCCGCTCACCCGGTGCGCTCGCGGGCTTCCAGTTTGGCCTTGATGCGTTTCAGGCGGAAGACGTCCTCGCGGGCGCGCTGCTCCAGCACCGAGGCGATGAAACGGATCTCCCCGCGCAGGCGGGGGATGACCACCTGCTCCAGGGCGTTGACCCGCCGCGTGGTCTTCTTGATCTCCTCACCGATCTTCTTCAGCTTGATCTCCGTGGCCGCCACTTCCAGAATCGCCCGCAGGACCTCCTCGAAGTTGGCCGCGCTTTCCACGGTGCGGGCGCTGGTCGTGGCCGGGTTGTGGCCGCGCTCCAGCAGGCTGCGGCGGACCTCGCGCACCTCGACCTCCGGAATCTTGGTCCCCCAGACGTTGCGCACCTCGATGTCCACCAGCATCTCCCGCCGGTCGGCGAGCGCCGCGGCCTCCAGGGCCTCGCGGCCCTCCCAGGCCTTGGCCAGGGCCAGCAGGATGTAGGCCTCCTTCGCCGCCGCGGCCAGCCGCTCGCGGGCCGCCAGGGACTGGCGCACGATGTTGAAGAAGTCCGCCACCAGGGCGTCGCGCTTGCGCTTGAGGAGGTCGACGCCCTGGACGGCGATCTGCGCCTGCTGCTTGCGCTGCAGCAGGTTCATCCGGGTGGGGCTGACGGTCTCGGGCATGGCTACAGGCGCCGGCGCTCCTCCCAGATCTCCTCCATCAGTGCGCCGTAGTACTTGTCGATGTGGTCCTGCTTGACCCGCTTCAGCTCGCCCTTCGGGAACATGGACAGCAGCTTCCAGGCCAGGTTCAGCGTCTCCTCGATGGTCCGGTCGGTCTGCCCCTGGTTGAGGAACTGCCGCTCGAACTCGTCGGCGAAACGGAGATACAGGCGGTCGCGGTCGGTCAGCGCTTCCTCGCCGATGATCGCCACCAGCCGCCGCAGGTCCACGCCGTTGGCGTACGCGGAATAGAGCTGGTCGCGCAGCCCGCCGTGGTCCTCGCGGGTGCGGCCCTTGCCGATGCCGTCGTTCATCAGGCGGCTGAGACTGCGCAGCGGCGTGATGGGGGGGTAGATGCCCAGACGGTGCAGCTCGCGGCTGAGGATGATCTGCCCCTCGGTGATGTAGCCGGTCAGGTCGGCGATGGGGTGCGTGATGTCGTCGTCGGGCATGGTCAGGATGGGCAGCTGGGTGATGCTGCCCTTGCGGCCGTGGATGCGGCCGGCCCGCTCGTAAATCGTGGCCAGGTCGGTGTACATGTATCCCGGATAGCCGCGGCGGCCGGGAATCTCCTCCCGGGCGGCGCCGATCTCGCGCAGCGCCTCGCAGTAGTTGGTCATGTCCGTGAGGATGACCAGCACCTGCATGTCCAGCTCGAAGGCCAGATACTCCGCCGCGGTCAGGGCGACGCGCGGGGTGATGAGCCGCTCGATGGCCGGGTCGTCGGCCAGGTTGAGGAAGACCACCGAGCGCGCCAGCGCGCCGGTGGACTCGAACTGGTCGATGAAATAGGCGGCTTCGCGCTGGGTGATGCCCATGGCGGCGAAGACGACCGAGAAATCTTCCGCCGCGCCCAGCACCTTGGCCTGGCGGGCGATCTGCGCCGCGATCTCGTTGTGGGGCAGGCCGGCCCCGCTGAAGATGGGCAGCTTCTGGCCGCGCACCAGGGTGTTCAGGCCGTCGATGGCCGAAATGCCGGTCTGGATGAACTCCCGGGGGCGCTGGCGGGCCACCGGGTTGATCGGCGCCCCGATGATGGGCAGGCGCTTCTCCGGGATGATGGGCGGGAGCCCGTCGATGGGCTCGCCCAGGCCGTTGAAGCGCCGGCCGATGATCTCGCGGGAAACCCCCAGCCGCGCCACATCCTCGCGCAGGCTGATGCTGGTGCGGGCCAGGTCCAGCCCCGTGGTCTCTTCGAAGACCTGGATCACGGCGTTCTTCTCCGAGACCTCGATGACCTGACCGCCGCGCACCGTGTCGTCGGGCAGGTGGATGTTCACGATGGCCCCGTAGCTGAGGTCCTTCGCCCCCTCGACGAAGAGCAACGGCCCCGAGATGTAGGAGATGGACTGGTAGCGCTTCGTCGTCAGTTCCATCGCTCAACCCTCTCCGCCGGCCACGGCCGGCTCGGCCGGCTTGGCGCCGAAGGCCTCGGGCAGCCGCCGCAGCCATTCCTCCAGATAGACGTCGAACTCTTCCTTGGGCACGTCCTTCATCCGGGCGATCTCCTCGATCTGCTTCAGGTTGAGGATGTCGTCCAGCAGCATCCCCCGCTTGAGGGCGGCGAGCGCCAGGTCGTAGAAGTGGAGGATGGCCTTCAGGATGCCGTAGGATTTGCGCAGCGGGCAGTGGGCGTCGTCGGTGAAGGCGTTCTGCTGCAGGAAGTCCTCGCGCAGCATCTTGCCGGCCTCGATCACCATGCGCTGGTCGTCCTGCAGCGCGTCGGGTCCCACCAGCTGGACGATCTCCTGCAGTTCCGCCTCGCGCTGCAGCAGGGCCCCGGCGCGGTCGCGCAGCTCCTCGAAGTCGGCCGGCATGTGCTCGCGGTACCAGGGCTGGAACAGGTCGGTGTACAGGCTGTAGGAACGCAGCCAGTTGATCGCCGGGAAGTGGCGCCGGCTGGCCAGTTTGTCGTCCAGGGCCCAGAAGGTCCCGGTGATGCGCAGGGTGGCCTGCGTGACCGGCTCGCTGAAGTCCCCGCCGGGCGGCGAGACGGCGCCGATCACGGTGATCGACCCCCGCCGCTCGGGGCGGCCCAGGCAGACCACCCGCGCCGCCCGTTCATAGAAGGCGGCGAGGCGGCTGCTGAGGTAGGAGGGGTAGCCTTCCTCCGCCGGCATCTCCTCCAGGCGGGAGGAGATCTCGCGCATCGCCTCCGCCCAGCGGCTGGTGGAGTCGGCCATCAGGGCCACCTTCAGCCCCTGGTCGCGCCAGTATTCGGCCAGCGTGATCCCGGTATAGACCGAGGCTTCGCGGGCGGCCACGGGCATGTTGGAGGTGTTGGCGATGATGATCGTCCGCTCCATGAGCGGCCGGCCGGTGCGCGGGTCCTCCAGCTGGGGGAACTCGTCCAGGACGTGGGTCATCTCGTTGCCCCGCTCGCCGCAGCCGACGTAGATGATGACGTCGGCGTCGCCCCACTTGGCCAGGGTCTGCTGGGTGATCGTCTTGCCCGAACCGAAGGGGCCCGGGATGGCCGCCGTGCCGCCCATGGCCACGGGGAACAGCACGTCCAGTACGCGCTGCCCGGTGATGAAGGGCTCGCGGGGTTCCAGGCGCTGGCGGACGGGCCGGGGCTGCCGCACCGGCCAGCGGTGCATCAGCTGCAGCTCCGTCCCGTCCCGCAGGCGGGCCACGGTCTCCGTGACGGTGACTTCCCCGGCCCTGATCTCCGCCACCTCGCCGCCGGCCGCCGTGGGCGGGACGAGGATCTGGTGCTTGAAGTTGAACTCCTGGACCCAGCCGATGACGTCGCCGGGGCCGACCACCGCCCCGACCTCCACCGACGGCTGGAAGACCCACCGCTTCTCCCGATCCAGCGCCGGCACGGTGGCGCCGCGGGCGATGAAGTCGCCCTTCTGCGCCCGCACGCCTTCCAGCGGCCGGAGGATCCCGTCGAAGACGCCGTGGAGCAGCCCCGGGCCGAGTTCGACGGTCAGGGGACGGCCGGTGCTCTCCACCGGCTCGCCGACATAGAGGCCCGAGGTGTCCTCATAGACCTGGACGAAGGCCGTGTCGCCGTCGAGACGGATGATCTCGCCCAGCAGGCCCTCCTTGCCGACGCGCACGATGTCGTACATCCGCGCGCCGGTCATGCCCCTGGCGATCACCGCGGGACCGGCGATTTTGACGATGGAACCCGTGATGGCCATAGCCGTCCTCCTACCTCAACTTCACATAGAAGCCGATGTGCTCTTTCACCAGCCGCGCAATATACGCTTCGCCCGTTTCCACCTCGGCCCTGGCCGCGGGGAAGGGCACAAGGATGGGCAGGTCGCGGTCCCGCATCAACCGGGCCCGTTCCTCCTCCGTCCCCTCAAGCAGGGCTTCGTTGACCGCGATCAGGCCGTAGTCCAGTGTCAAAAGCGTCCGCAGGTGCTCCAGGGCGGCCCGCGGGGAGTCGGCCTCCCGCACCTCCACGCCGGCCAGCCGGAACCCGGTGGCGGTCTCCGGGTCGGTGATCACGGCCATGCGGTACGCCATCCTAGACCACCACCATCTCGCGGCGCACCACGTCGCGCGGAATGCCCAGCGGCTTGCTGCGGGCCAGCAGGCGCAGGTTCTTGACCTCATTGTACTTGAGGGCCAGGTAGGCGACGACGATGTCGATGCCCAGCGGGTCGCCCAGGTACAGGCGGGTCTGGGCCCGGATCAGGGCCAGGTCCAGCTCGCGCTCGAAGGCGGTCAGGTCGCCGCCCGCGGTCTTGACGGGGAACCCCTGGACCCGCAGCCATTTCATGCCCTGCTCCGCCGTGCGGGCATCGGCCAGCAGGAGGAACACCTCCTCGGTCACGATGCGTCCGCCCGGGATGAAGAACCGGATCTTCGCCTCCGCACCAATCTCCGCCCCCTGGAGCTTCAACGCCGTCTTGACGTTCGTCGCGTCGAGTTCGGCCTCCAGCAGAGCGCGCACCACCTGCTGGCTGTGGCCGCGCCCGCGGGCCACCTGCAGGCCGTGCTGCACGTAGAACCGTTCCAGGCGCAACTCCAGGGCGAACAGGTCTTTCCCCTCCGCGTACTCGCTCAACCCCGCCGCCAGCGGTTGGGCGAAGACGTGCTCCAGCCCGCTGAAGGCCCCCACCACCGCCGGGATGTCGGGTTGCCCCGTCAGGTCGCGCAACGCGGCCTCGTTCAGGCTGCCCGCAGGCATCAGATTCGCGGCAATCTCCTCTCCGCTCGTCCCGCGGTGCTTGCCCCGCAGGATGACCAGCAGGTTCATCAGATCCCACCGCATCAGCACGATCTCGATCAGCGCGCGGGCCGTGCCGTCGGCGAAGGAGAGGATCTTCGTCGTGGTCTGGTAGAAGTTGCGGGCCAGCGCGGCGTCCACCGCCTGCAGCGCGGGAAAGCGGGCCAGGGCCTCCTGGAGGTCCCGGGCGTAGGGCGTGGTGTTGAGGGCCTGGAGAAAGGCGTCCAGCGTGGGCAGGACCAGCAGTTCCTCCATCCGCCCCGGATCCAGCAGGCGGCTGCGCATGGCCCGCACCCGGGCGTTGATGTACGGGAAGTCAGGCACTCAGCGCCCCCACAACACCCTGGCCACCTCCGACGCCAGCACCGGCTTGATGCGCTCGATCCGCGAGGACAGGGTGTTCTCCACCACGAACCGCCGGTCGAGGGTGGCCACGCGCACCCCGCCGCTGACGTCCGGCGCGGCGGCCACCTCAGCGTCGATCCCCAGCTCTTTGACCAGTTGCCGGGCCAGCTCCCGATCGTCCGGATGGACCTCCACCACGAGCCGTCCGCTCATCCCGGCGGCCGCCTCGCGCAGCAGCGCCCGCAGCGCCGCCGCGTAGCGCGCCCGGTCCTGCCGGATCCGCCGCAGCTCCTCTTCCGCCCGGCTGAAGACCTCGGCCAGAGCACGGTCCTTGGCCTGCAGGACCAGCGCCGCGGCCCGCACCTGGGCGCTGCTGGCGGCCCGGGCCAGCGCCGTCCGACGCTCGCTCTCCGCCCGCGCGCGAGCGGCCTGCAGGTGCTCGGCGGCCTGGCGGCGCGCCTCCGCCGTGATCTGCTGGGCGCGCTCCCGCCCCTCGGCCAGGATGCGCTCGATCTCCGCGGCGGACTCTTTCTCCAGAATGGCCAGCAGCTCGGAACTCATCCCCTAGATCTTGCCGATGACGAAGAAGGCCACCAGGAAGCCCAGGATGATCATCGTTTCGGGCAGGGCCAGGAAGACGAGCATGAGGCCGCCGATCTCGGGCCGCTCCGCAATCGCGCCCGCCGCCGCCGCGCCGATGCGCGACTGGGCCCAGGCCGTGCCGATGGCGCCGAGCCCGACGCTGATCGCCGCGGCCAGCCCCAGCAGGCCGGCCCCCGCGCCGCGCGGAGGAGCCGCGGCCGTCTCCTCGGGCGCGGCCAGCGCCGCCGCGGCCAGGAGCAGCGTGGCGGTCAGGGCCAGCATCAGAACCAGCACCGCGTTCTTCACCATCCTCACCTCCCGAACTGTCTGTCTTCCACCGGTTGCCGCCAGGCGCGCGGGCCGGGTGAAGTCTGGGGCACCGTCACTCACGCCTCCGACGACTTCTGGAACGGCCGGTACCGCCGTCCCGTCTCCTCATGGAACTTGAACTTGCTGAAGAACTCCACCCAGTGCAGACGCGCCGGCTGGATGACGTGTCCGATGATCGTGAAGACGAAGAACAGGGCCTGGAACAGCGCCCCCACGAACACGCTCATCACGACGCCGACGCTGCCGGCCTGGGCCCCCAGCTGGTTGGCGGCGTTGGCCAGCGCCGCCGCCGCCAGGCCGAAGGCCATGAGCCGGGCGTGGGACAGGATGTGTCCGAAGGCGGACGTACTCTCCAGCAGCCACAGGAAGCGCTTGATGGGATCCCGTTCCACCAGCAACGACAGCAGCGCCACCCCGATGGCGGCCGCGAAGACATAGAGCCCGATGGACCCGAGGGAGGCGGGCAGGGTCCCGCCGCGGGCGCCCAGGAAGAGCAGCAGGCCGGCGGTGCCCAGCATGATCACCGCGGCCTCAAAGACCCCGACCAGGTGCCGGTGCCGGAGCGCCTGAACCAGGTGCACGATCAGGCCGAAGAAGATCATCAGCACCCCGGCGGCGATGATGAAGAGGAAGTAGCGGTTCGTCTCGTGCACCCGGTTGAAGAGCGGCTCGAGGTGGAACAGCGTCTCCGGCAGGTTGCCGAAGCACTCCGCGTAGATCACGCCGAAGGCCACCGTCCACAGCGCCGCGACGCGGATGAGGAACGAGATGTCCGCCAGCAGCGGTGGCGGGAAGCGCAGGCTGAGGAACCGGATCTCCAGGGCCTGCCCCGCCCGGGCCCGGTTGCGAAAGGCCCAGCCCAGGAGGAAGAACAGCAGGCCGTAGCCCACGTCCCCGATCACCAACCCGACGAAGATGGGGAAGGTGATCGCCATGACGGGACTGGGGTCCCAGGCCCCGTAGCGCGGCGGGAGGAACAGCGAGAGCAGTCGCTGGAACGGCCGCACGAACCCCACGTTATCGAGCATCACCGGCACCCGCTCCGGCGCGTCGTGGGGGTCGGCCGGCTGGTCGTAGACGGCCAGGTCGCTGCCGAAACGCTGGCGCAGCCGACCCCGGATCTCGGCCACCTTTCGGGTCGGCGCCCAGCCGTGCAGGATGAAGGTGTACCGCGACTGCGCGAGCTCGGGCACCACCTTCATCTGCCCCAGCCGGTCCGCCAGCACCGCCCGGGCGCCGGCGACCCAGGCGCGGTGAACCCGGGCCAGCCCGGCGATCTCCCGGTCGATACGTGCGATCTCCTGCGGGGCCTCCGCTTTC
Source organism: Armatimonadota bacterium (assembly GCA_031459765.1). Lineage (NCBI taxonomy): Bacteria > Bacillati > Candidatus Sysuimicrobiota > Candidatus Sysuimicrobiia > Candidatus Sysuimicrobiales > Candidatus Kaftiobacteriaceae > Candidatus Kaftiobacterium > Candidatus Kaftiobacterium secundum. The sequence continues at coordinate 80,434 of JAVKHY010000009.1, forward strand.
CTCCGCTCCATCAAAGTCAGGGCCTCGGACGCTGGCGCCCCGGCAAAGCGCGCCGGCAGGCGCAGTTCGCTCACCCCGGCGCGGGAGAGCACGGGGCGGATGAGGTCGGCGTCCTGTTTGCGGAAGGCCGCCACGACGCCGATTCGGTTCTCGTCCACAACGCGGCTGACCACCTCCACCCGGCCCTCGGTGGCCTTGATCAGCTCGTTGCGAATAGCCGTGGCCACGGTAAGGTCCCGGGTGTTCAGGAGGAAGCCGAGAGACTCCAGGGTCCTGCTGCCGGCCAGGGCGTTCAGCAGCGGCGACAGCGCCCGCACCGCGCCCTCGTAGGACGCGATCAGGGAGAGCTCCTCCTCCAGTTCCAGGCGGGCCCGGGTCAGGTCGCGCACGTGCTGTTCGATGCCGGCCAGCCGGGCGTCGAGGTCTTCGGTAGAAAGGCCGGCGACCTCGACGGGATTCGCCGCGCCGCCGTCCGCGGCCGCGCCGCCCGCTGCGGGAGCGGGCAGCAGCGTGAGCAGACCGTCGGCCCGCGTCACCGCCCGCTCGAGCCGCTGCATCCGCTGTCTCTCTTCCTCGGTCAGCTGGAGGGGCTGGACGGGGGCTTCTTCGGACTCGATATGGTCGATGTGCAGCGCGCCGAGGTTCTGCACCTCCTCGATGACCGGCCCGAGGAGGCGCTTCGGCCCCAGCACAACGATCCGCGACATCTCGACGATCATGAAAGCCCCGCTCCGGGAAGGCTCAGGAGAGGCCGCCCGCCACGCGCGACACGACGAGTTCGACGGCCAGCGGAAGGCGCTCGGCAGCCCGCGCCGCCACCTGCCCGGCCTCCGCCTCCGCCTGGGCCAGGCGCTGCCGGGCGGCGGCCTCGCTCTCGCGGGCGATCTCCGCCCGCGTCTGCTCCTCCAGTTGCGCCGCCTCGCGGCGGGCCTGGTCGAGGATCGCCTCCGCCTCGCGCCGGGCCTCCTCGATCAACCGGCCTGCCTGGTCGCGGGCCTGCGCCACCCGCTGCTCGAGTTCCTTCTCTTTCGCGGCGATGAGTTGCAGAAGGTTCTCGTCCGCCCGTCCCGCGTGGCCGCCTCTGGCCGTCATCATGTCACCTGGAGTCGACGTGGAACGCCCAATCCCGACAAAACCCAGGACCACGGCGTCCGCCGCGATCCTGGGCCGAAAACCGGGGCCATCATATCAGACGCGGGGAAACAGCGTCAACCGCCGACTACAACCGCAGGAGCAGGGTGGCGTTCCGGGCCAGGTCGATCAGGGGCTGGGGATACAGACCGATGAGCAGGGTGCCCAGCCCGGCCAGGCCCAGGGCGACCTGCAGGGCGGGAGGCTCCGGGATGGGCGCCTCGCTGGGGGCGGGCAGCACGTACATCGCCCGGATGACCCCCACGTAATAGAAGAGGGAGATCACGCTGTTCACCACGCCCACCACGGCCAGCCAGAGCAGGCCGGTCTCGATGGCCGCGGCCAGCACGTAGAACTTGCCGACGAACACCGCCGTGGGCGGGATCCCGGTCAGCGACAGCATGAACACCGCCATGAGGAAACTGGACACCGGGGCGCGGCGGGCCAGGCCGGCGTAGTCGGGGATCTCGTCGGTGCGCAGCCGGGCGCCGATGAGGACGGCGACGAAGAACGCCCCCAGCTGCGTGAAGGTGTACCCCAGGAGGTAGACCAGCAAGCCGGGCGTGCCGAAGTGCCCGCGAAAGGCCGCCACCGCGATCAGGATGAAGCCGGCGTGGCTGATGCTGGAGTAGGCCAGCATGCGCTTGATGTTGCGCTGCGGCAGGGCCAGCAGGTTGCCCAGGGTCATCGTCACCGCGGCCAGGAGGGAGAGGAGCAACACCCAGTCCACCCGCGCCGGGTCCACGGCCAGGAGCAGCACCCGCACCAGGGCGGCGAACCCCGCCGCCTTGCTGGCCACGGAGAGAAAGGCGGCCACCGGGGTGGGCGCGCCTTCGTAAACGTCGGGCGTCCACTGGTGGAAGGGCACCATGGAGATCTTGAAGCCGAAGCCGGCCAGCATCAGCGCCACGCCCAGGTACAGCGCGGGCAGGGGAGCGGTCCGGAGCCGTCCGGCGATGTCGTAGAGGTTGGTGCTGCCGCTCAGGCCGTAGACGATGGAGAAGCCGAAGAGCATCACCGCCGAGGCCGCGGCGCCGAAGAGGAAGTACTTGATCCCCGCCTCGTTGCTCTTCGGACTGGCCTTGAGGAATCCGGCCAGGACGTAGCTCGTCAGGCTGACGTACTCGATGGCCAGCGCCAGCAGGATGAGATCCGTGCTTGCCGCCATGAGCACCAGGCCCAGCGCGGTGAACACCAGCAGGGCGTAAAACTCGCCTTCGAACCGGCTCTGCAGCGTCTCCAGCGACGCCAGGATGACCAGCGCCGTGGCCACGACGGTGACGATCTTGAAGAACACGGCGAACCCGTCCACGGCGTAGGTCCCAAAGAAGACGGTGCGGGGAGGCCAGTCCAGCATGGCGGCGATGGGCAGGAGGGCCAGGAGCAGTCCGCCCGCCGCCACGCCCCCGGCCCAGGCCTTGCGGCCCGGGGGAAGCCCCAGATCCAGCAGCAGCACCAGGAGGCCCAGCCCGAGCAGCCAGAGCTCCGGCCCGATCGCCCAGAGGTCGGACGGTGCGGGGGTCATGGCCTAGGGCACCGCCCCGACGAGGACGGCCATCGCGGCGTTGATCACGTCCAGCAGGGGCCGGGGGTAGATGCCGAAGATCAGCATCAGCGCGGCCAGGGGCACCAGGGCCACTTTCTCCCGCCCGTCCATGTCGGGCAGGTGCGCCCAGCGCTCGTTGAACGGTCCCAGGAAGATGCGCTGGATCGTCCACAGGAACATCGCCGCGCTGAACACCACCCCGGTCACGGCGACGGCGGTGAGGTAGGGGAAGACGCCGAAGGAGCCGACGAAGATCAGGAACTCGGCGACGAACCCCATCAGCCCGGGCAGGCCGAGGGAGGCCAGCATCGCCATCGTGGTGATCCCCGTGTAGACCGGCAGCCGGGCGCCCAGCCCGCCGAACTCGTCCACCCCGCGGGTGTGGGCGCGGTAGTCGTAGAGCACGCCGACGATGAGGAACAGCGCCCCGGTGATGATGCCGTGGGCCACCATCTCAAAGACCGCCCCGTTGAGGGCCGTGGTCGCGGCCTGCGCCTTGGTCGGGTCGCCGACGGCCGCGGCGGCGGCGGCCGTCCCCAGCATGACATAGCCCATGTGGTTCACCGAGCTGTAGGCGACGAGTTTCTTCAGATCGGTCTGGGCCATGGCCACCAGCGCGCCGTAGACGATCCCCAGCAGCGCCAGTACCGCCACCGGAACGGCGTACTGCTTGAAGGCCTCCGGCAGCATGGGCAGGCTGACCCGCACGAAGCCGTAGGTTCCCATCTTCAGCAGGATGCCGGCCAGGATCACCGACCCGGCGGTGGGCGCCTCGACGTGCGCGTCGGGCAGCCAGGTGTGGAAGGGCCACATCGGCACCTTGATGGCGAAGCTGAGGAAGAATCCCCAGAAGGCCAGCGCCGCCAGCAGGGGCGAGCGGGCCAAAGGCTGCTGCCGGATCAGTTCCAGCATCCCGAAGGTGCGCGGGTCGCTGTTGAAGTACAGGAGCAAAATGGCCAGCAGCATGGCCAGCGAGCCGACCAGCGTGTAGAGGAAGAACTTGATCGCCGCGTACTCCTTGCGCGGTCCGCCCCAGATCGCGATCAGGAAGTACATCGGGACCAGCGTGATCTCCCAGAAGATGTAGAAGAGGAAGAAGTCCAGGGCGACAAAGACGCCGTTCATCCCCGTCTCCAGGAGGAGGAACAGGAACAGGTACTCCTTCAACCGGTGGTCGATGCGCCAGGAGTACACGATGGAGAGCAGGCTGAGCAGCGTGGTCAGCACCAGCAGCGGCAGGCTCAGCCCGTCCACCCCGAGGTGGTAGTACACGTTGATCGCCGGGATCCACTGGTAGAGCTCCTGGAACTGCATCCCGCCGCCGACCTGGTAGCCGGCGATGAGGACCAGGCTGAGCACGAAGGAGGCCGCCGCGGCCAGCAGGGCCACGATCTTCATCAGGGCGTGGTTGGTCTTCGGCAGGAGCAGGATGAGCAGCCCCCCGGCCAGCGGGATGAAGGTGATGAGGCTCAGCATCAGCGCAGAATCCCTCCAATCACGAGGACGATCACCCCGAGGGCGATGACCAGCAGGTAGTTCTGCGGGCGGCCGGTCTGGACATAGCGCAGCACGGCGCCCAGGCGCCCGGTGATCCAGCCCACCAGGTTGACCAGCCCGTCCACGACGTAGAGGTCGAACAACCGGTACAGGCGGGCGAACCAGACGAAGACGATGCCCACGGCGTTGACCGCGCCGTCGATCACGTAGAGGTCGAAGACCCTCAGCCGGCGGGCGATCCAGATCACGGGACGGACCACGGTCCACTGGTAGAACTCGTCCCAGTAGTACTTGCGCACGAGGAGCACGTACAGCGGCCGGCCGATCCGCCGCAGGGTGGTCGAGGGCACCCACCGCCAGTGGTAGACGACCGCCGCGACCAGAAGGCCGGCCAGGGCCGCGGCCGTGGAGAGGCCGGCCACGGCGGGATCGAAGGCCGCCCCGCTCTCCACACCGTGGCCGCCTCCTTCAAAGCGGACAAAGTGGCCGAAGGCGTGACCCAGGAACGGCGCGCCGACCAGCCCGATCCCCGCGGCGAAGACGGCCAGGATGACCAGGGGGACCGTCATCACGGCGGGCGACTCGTGGGGATGGGCATGGTGGCTGCGCAGCGTCCCCCCGAAGGTGTAGAACAGCATCCGGCCGACGTAGAACGCCGTGAGGAACGCCGTGACCTCGCCCAGGACGAACAGCGCCCGGTTGTTGTGGAAGGCCTCCAGCAGAATCTCGTCCTTGCTCCAGAACCCGGACAGCGGCGGCACCCCGGCCAGGGCCAGCCCGCCGATCAGCATCGTCCAGTAGGTGGTGGGCATGACCCGGGCCAGCCCGCCCATCTCCTTCATGTCGTTGGTGTGCATGGCGTGGATGACCGAACCGGCGGCCAGGAACAGCAGGGCTTTGAAGAAGGCGTGAGTCATGAGGTGGAAGACGCCGGCCGTGTAGCCCAGCACGCCCAGACCCAGCATCATGTAGCCCAGCTGGCTGATGGTGGAGTAGGCCAGGACCCGCTTGATGTCGTCCTGCACGATGCCGATGGTCGCCGCCATGAAGGCGGTGAGCCCGCCCACCCAGGCCACCACGGTGAGCGCGGCGTGGTCGGGACTGCCGAAGAACAGCAGGTAACTGCGCGCCACCAGGTAGACCCCGGCGGCGACCATGGTCGCGGCGTGGATAAGCGCGGACACGGGCGTGGGCCCCTCCATCGCATCGGGGAGCCAGACGTGCAGGGGCAGCTGGGCCGACTTGCCCACCGCCCCGCCGAAGATCAGCAGCGCGGCCAGGATGAGCAGCGACCCGCTCAGCTGTCCCGCCTCCACCGCCTCGAAGATGCCGTCGAACTGCAGCGTGCCCACCGTGAAGAAGAGGAGCAGGATCCCGATGAACATGAAGGTGTCGCCGACGCGCGTCGTGACGAAGGCCTTCAGCGAGGCGCGCGCCGCGGCCGGCCGCTCGAACCAGAACCCGATCAGCAGGTAACTGCACAGCCCCACGCCCTCCCACCCGATGTACAGCAGGAGGAGGTTGTCGGCCAGGACCAGGGTCAGCATCGAGGCGGCGAAGAGCGAGAGGTAGGCGAAGAAGCGCGGGTAGCGCGGGTCGCCGTGCATGTACCCGACGGAGTAGACGAAGATCAACGAGCCGACCACCGTGACCACAAGCAGCATCACCGCGGTCAGCGGGTCGATCTGGTAGCCGACCTCCAGGGCCCGGTCGCCCAGCACGGCCCAGACCAGACCGGCCCGGTAGGAGGCCCCGCCCAGGACCTGGGCCAGGACGCCGAGGGAGAGGACGGCGTCGATCACCAGGGCTCCGATGGCGACATACGCTCCCTGCCCCGGCAGGGCCCGGCCGAAGAAGACGATCAGCCAGAAGGCCAGGAAGGGGAGCAGCGGGATGAGCCAGGCGTAGGCCAGCATGCTCACCACTTCATGAGGTTGATCTCATCGACGTGCACCGTCTCCAGGCTGCGGTAGGCGGCCATGACCAGGGCCAGCCCCACCGCCGCCTCGCAGGCCGCCAGGGTGATCACCACCAGGGCGAAGATGTGCCCGTTCACGGCGGCCGGGGCCACGTAGCGGTTGAAGGCCACCAGGTTGATGTTGGCGGCGTTCAGCATCAGCTCGATGCCCATGAGGATGGCCACGGCGTTGCGCCGCGTCAGAACGCCGTAGAGGCCCAGGCAGAAGAGCAGCGTGCTCACGACCAGGTAGTGGGTGAGACCGACGGTCATTCCTCTCGCCTCGCGATCACGATCGCCCCGATCAGCGACAGCAGCAGCACCAGGCTGGTGACCTCGAAGACCAGGACGTAACCGGACAGGAAGGCGCCGCCGATGGCCGCGGCGTTGTAGGCCGGCGGCTGCCCGCCGGTGACCGGCCAGGGGGTCCGGAAGAGCACCACCAGGATGAGGAAGGCCAGCCAGAGGGCGGCCGTGGCGCCGAGGGGCACCTGCTCGTTGATCTGCCGCACCCCGGTGCCGGAGCCGCCTTCGGTGAGCATGATCACAAAGAGGATGAGGACCGTGATCGCGCCGGCGTAGATCAACACCTGGATCCCGGCCACGAACTCGGCCTGGAGCAGAATGTAGAAGCCGGTCACCCCGAGGAAGGTGGGCACCAGGGACAGCGCGCTGCGGACGATGTTCCGGCTGGTGACCACGATCACCGCGGGGATCAGGATCACCAGCGAGAGGACGATGAAGGCGGCCAGTTCGCCCATCAGCGGGCCACCGTCAGCAGCAGCCCCGTGAGCAGGATGTTCAGCAGGCCCACCGGCAGCAACACCTTCCAGGACAGATTCAACAGCTGGTCCAGCCTCAGGCGGGGATAGGTCCAGCGCATCCACATCAGGAAGAAGACCAGGGCAAACAGTTTCACGAAGAACCAGACGATCGAGGGGAGCACCGGCGACCGGCCCAGCTCGATCCCGAGCACCATCAGCCCGCTGACAACGGCGGCAAGCACGGCCAGGGCCAGGATCGGGCGTACCAGCAGCGCCCGGCGCAGCGCGGAGAAGCGGATGAAGGCGGCCAGGGCCAGGGCGCCGACGCCGAGCAGGGCCCACACCCACTGCGGCAGGTTGGGTTCCAGCCAGCCGCCCAGGAAGAGGATCGCGGCCATCGCCGACATGGCGTACATCTCGGCGTACTCGCCCAGCTGGAAGAGGGCAAAGCGCATCCCGGTGTACTCGGCGAAGTAGCCGGCGACCAGCTCCGACTCCGCCTCCGGCAGGTCGAAGGGCACGCGGTTCACCTCGGCCGTGGCCGCGGCCAGGAAGAGCAGCGCGGCGACAAACCCCAGGGGCGGCACCTTGAAGAGGAACCAGCCGCCCCGCTGGGCCTCCACGATGCCCACGGTGGAGAGCGTCCCGGCGAGCATCGCCGCCCAGAGCAGCCCCAGGGCCAGGGGGATCTCGTAGCTGATCATCTGGGAGGCCGAACGCAGCCCGCCCAGCAACGCGTACTTGTTGTTGCTGCTCCAGCCCGCGATGAGGATGCCGATCACGGTAAGCGAAGCCATGGCCGCGAAGTAGACGACGCCGATGTTGATGTCGCGCACCACCAGCACGCGGCCGAACCCCGTCCCGAAGGGGATGACCACCCAGTCCAGCAGCCCGGCCACGGCCACGATGAGCGGGGCGGTGTTGAAAATCATCACATCCGCCCGGCGCGGGGTGATGTGCTCCTTCTGCAGGAGCTTGATCGTGTCCGCCACGGTCTGCAGCAACCCCCACCGGCCGACGTGCAGGGGGCCGTAGCGGACCTGGATCCAGCCGCTGATCTTGCGCTCCAGGTAGACGCCATACATGGCGCCGACGACGGCCAGAAAGGTGAAGATGACAATCGCCAGGAGCGCGGCCTTGACGATCTCAAGGAATACGGCCACCGCTCACACCCACTCCAGCGCGCCCTTGCGCCAGGCGTAGGCCAGCCCCACGAGGAGGATGCCGAGGAAGAGGACCATCTCGTAGAAGGCGAAGGCGCCCAGCTGCCGGAAGACGATGGCCCACGGGTACAGGTAGATCACCTCGACGTCGAAGACGACGAAGACCAGGGCGAACAGGTAGTACCGGACGTTGAACTGCGCCCAGGCCTGCCCAAAGGGGACGACCCCCGATTCATAGGTGAGCTGCTTCTGCGGAAGGCTCAGGCGCGGGGCCAGCAGCCAGACCACGATGAGCGGGACCACGGCCAGGATGACGCCCATGACCGCGAACACACCCACGTAGAGCCAGTCCAGGACCACCTTGGGCATTGCCTGAAGCGACCTCCGCAGGCAAAAACGCCAATCTGCCCAATTCGCAGGGCACCCGGAGGACTCCTTGCAGGCGGCTCCTCTCCGCCAGCGCGATATGCTACAGTCGTAGACAGACCATGAGCGTGCGCGCCAAGCTGTGGACCAGAGAGGAGTATGACCGGCTGATTGCCGTGGGGGCCCTGCGCCCGGAGGCCCGCGTCCAGCTCATCCAGGGAGAGATTGTCGAGATGACGCCCCAGAGCGCCGCCCACGCCACAGCCCTACGCCGCGTGCAGAAGGTCCTGGACGCAGTGTTCAGCGCGGGCTACGACGTCCGCGCTCAGCTCCCGCTGGCCCTGGGGGAGCTCTCCGAGCCGGAACCCGACATCGCCGTCGTGCCGGGATCGCTGGAGGACTACCGCGCCCACCATCCGACGACGGCCGCCCTGGTGGTAGAGGTCGCCGACACCACGCTGCAATTCGACCGCACACGCAAGCAGGAGATCTACGCCGCCGCCCGGATTCCCGAGTACTGGATCGTCGATTTGGTGGACGCCGTCCTCGAAGTCTACCGCGATCCCCAGGGCGCCTCCTACCGGACCGCGATGCGCCTGACCCCCGGCCAGCAGATCACTCCCCTGGCGGCGCCCCAGGCGTCGGTGGACATCGACGCCCTGTTCCCCTGACCCACCTGCTTCCCCCACCGGTTGAAGGCGTCCCAGCGGAAGCCCTGGCCCGCTGAGCGGCTGAGGAGGTTTTCGGTAGCCGCCCAGTCAGACGGTTCAGATGTGATAGGCGCCAGCTCCCCGCGCTGTCGGTCTGGGTGAGGTGGTTGCCGTGGGTGTCATAGGCGAGGACCGAAGTACGAATACAGCCGCCGTCCGGCCAACGGGGTGAGCCGCGCAGGTGTCGGACGTGTCGTCGCGGCCGCGGCGCTGGTGGCGGCCCTGGCCCTGGCGCTGCAGGCCCGGCCACTGTCCCCGCCGACGACGGCTGAAGCCAGGGACTGGTACTTCCAGTCGCACGCCCGGCTGTCGGAGATTCATCGGAAGAGACGTTGACGCTGCACCGGCTGGGCTTGGTCGATCGCCTGGGCACGAGTGTGCTGACGATCAATGGCCTGGAGTCCGTTCTGGCCCTGGTCGAGAAGCGGGTGGGAGAGGTGGATCGCTGGACCACCAGCGATCAGAAACACCGTTGGCTGGCGACCGCGCTGCTGGCGATCGAGCCGCGCCTGCGTCGGCTGCGCGGCTACCAGGCGTTGCCGTCGCTGCGAACGGCCCTGAAGCAGGAACTCACGAAGGCAACAGGAGGGATGGTGGCATAATGAGCGCTGGGAGTTGCTCCCGAATTTTCAACGAGAATCGGGACACCCTCGCCGGGAGGGCGCTCGCTGCATTGTCGCAACCTTGCCGGATCAGGGTGGGCTGGGCATCATCCTCCAGCTCACCCGGGGAGAGCATGCTGCGGAGGGAGGCCCGAACACACGGGTAGTAGAGAAGATCGCTGATGGAGTATGGGCTGCCTCGGATGCCTGGGATTCATCGTGCTAAGTCTCCTCGGGCTGCTCGTCCTCGGCCCGGTTGGCTTCCTCATCGTCGCGTTCGGGTACGTCATCTGGTACTTAGCCTCGACGCGGGGCGAGATTCGCCGGCTGCGCGACGAGAGGATGCAGGAGGCATCACAGGGCAAGGAAACGCGATCGGTGCTCGGCCCTCCCACTCTCGGCGATCAGGCTGACGAGCTAGCTCTGGCGGCGCGCAAGAAGCTGCGCGAAGACGCCTCGGCCATGTGGGCGAAGGCGAAAGGGTGGTGGGCGAAGAGGCGATGAGCGCGCTCCTGCTCTTTCGACATGCACTGCATGAATCTGTGCCGATCCCCGGGATCATAGGACCTGACCGGAGCCTATCAGCGGCAGCATATGAGTAGCGGATCAAAGAAGAGCGAGAATGATGGTGCCAGTGGGATAGTGCGGCAAGCCGAGCGCCTTCATTAGAACTTCACCGACGAGACGCCTCGCGGGACTCGAACAGCTCGCCAGCAGACGGTGATCTGCTGCTTCGTCTGGTCAAAGCCTTCGTTGCGCGACCTCAAGACTATGATGAATGACCATGGGCCAATCCCTGGGATGGCCCTCATTGCGCAAATCACGGTGACTGGTGCGCAAAGACGCAAATTGGGAGGTTTTGAGAATGTCCATCATATTCGTCGGAGGAAGGCGTGCAAGATTACCTCCACCACAAACATAACCTCCAGGCCTCCTCGATGGCCTCCTATCTCCACGTGATGAAACTTTCAGCAGGACCATTACCACGGTCTTCGAGGAAAGGCCATCGCTCTGAGGATTAGAAAACGCCTGAGCATGGCCGACTGTACGGGAGCTTGATGTCGAACTCGGCCATCTGCCAGGCGCTTCCTAATAGCCTTCCTCTCCAGCTCAACGGGCAGTGCCACCTAAGTGAGGTCATGTTCCTACTTTCTCTGCCTTCGCGCTGCCCTCTCCTTAAAGAACTGGTCCCACCCGAAGAGTCCTAATCCGTAGATGACAGCCAATACGAAACAAAGGAGCGTGAATCTCAGTATGAGATCGGGGTCGGCACGCACAACGTAACGCATGATAAATGCGAACCATAGGGGAGCAAACAATATCATGCCCACGATGTATTGACGAAGTCCCCAGCCCCTTTTTCGACCTGCCCAACTGACGACCTTCACCATAAGCCACATTGGGAGTACTGCGATGATTATCCATATGACTGCTACCAGAATCACAGGAGGCAAATCAACTCCTCTCTTCGGATTCTCAATGAATCAATGAGACTCTCAACGACGGCCCCTATAGTAGGGTAACGAAATGCCCCCCCATCCAAGCGTTCGCGCGATGATGGTTGCGGCTGCATACGCACCTTCTTCAAAGAACTTGAAGTTAGTGAGCGAACGGGCGGGAATACCCGCCCCACCTACGATTATGCTGGCGCCGCTCCAGGCTAGGGAGAAATTCCGTTGCGTCGACGAGATCTGACCCTGACGGTATTGGGCTTCCGTGAAGAGCATGCTCGCTGCGGTGAAGACCATAGATGCACCCCCGAGAGCAACAGCAACGTCGGGTCTTCCGAACGCGAGTGCCCCAACGGCCAATGTTCCGGTGATTCCAGCAATCCATGCTGTGACCCTTGCTCCTGTCTCCGGGGTGGCGGACCGTTCAAGCTCATCGAGTATTGCCTTCACATAATCAGCGATCTTCACCACTCCGTCCTTCGCTGCCGCCAGTAGACCTTTGACAATCTCCTGCCGCCGTTGGTTCAGAGCAGCAAGATCTGGAGTCGTACCCGCAGGATCAACGTAAAGGAGCGGATTGTTGGCGACATAGGCATAGAAATTCAAGGATTGAGGTTCGAACGGCTTGTCCGTCATTGGATCTTCGCTCAGCCATCGTCCCAGGGAAGGTGCGTAGAACCGCGCCCCCATGTGGTAGAGCCCCGTCGCCTGATCCAGCTCGGCGCCAGTGAACCGATAGTTGCCTCCATTCCACGTCCCACTGGACGAACGCAGGTTTCCCCAGGCGTCGTAGAACAGGCTCGCCAACGGCGCCCCGGCACTGTCGGTAAGGGCCGTCAGCCCGCCCAGCCCGTCATGGGCGAAGTACCGGCGGGTCCCGTTGGCCTCGCGGCGGGAGAGCAGGTTCCCGAAGATGTCCCGGTCCAGCCGCGCCTTCAGCGCCCCCGCCCCGGTCGTCTCCCAGATCGGGCGGATCCCGTCGTAGTAGTAGACCGTCACCCCATCCGGCCCGCTGCGGCGGACCTTCAGGCCGTCCCCGTTGTAGCGGTAGCTCACCGTCCCGCCTGACCCGCTGGCCTGCGTCAGGCGGTTGAAGGCGTCCCAGCGGAAGCTCTGGCCCGCCGAGGTGCTGCTCAGGTTCCCGTTGGCGTCGTAGCTGTAGCTCACCCCTCCGGCCTGGATCAGCCGGTTGTTCCCGTCGTAGCTGTAAAGCGTCGTCCCGCCGGGCGCCGTCTGGCTCGTGCGGTTCCCCACCGTGTCAATGATGCCCGAACCTTGACCCACCCCGATGCTTGAATTCTGACCCACCCCGTCGGCCTGCGTGATCCGGTTCCCGTTCGCATCATAGGTGTAGGTGAAGGACTGGAAGACGGCGCCGTTCGGACGCCGGTGGGTGATCGAGGCCAGCCAGTGGTTCGCCAGGTAGGTGTAGTCGGTGCGGGTGCCGTTGGGCTGAACGCTGTCCGAAGGCCTGGGAGTCGTAGTACGGAGAACCCCCGTTCATCTCTCATGCGCTCGCGCAATCAACTCGTCTATCCGGTGAAAAGAGCAAGATGGGAGAGACGGCTGGGATCAAGCGGTAACCACTCGGAGCACCCCGCGCCGAGGGGACTGTCACTAGCAGCTATTCGCGTACTCCCACCATCACCCGAGCCGTCAATGTATCGATTACGTGCTTGGCGCCCATCTGCTTGGCGCGTTCGCCCTCATCCAACTGGTCAGTAATGAAGTAATCACATTCCCCGCCCAGGCCCTCAAGGACTATCCCACCGGCTTCTCTCACGGCCGCGGCACCGGCAATGCGGGTCATCTCCGGAACTGTCGAGCCAAAAACGAACGTCTGGCCTTTCACAGGAAGTCTCCATATATCACGCCGAGTCCGTTTGAGCGCCTCCTGCTCCTCCCGGGTCAACAGCTCGTCCCCGCCCCCCAGCCAAAGTTCCGCAACCCGGATCGCCTTTGTCTGCCACGTGTCGACGTACCGAGGGACCATATCCACAAGCACCTCCCGCGCAAGACGGCCCAGACCCTCTACGTCGAGCTCGATGAAGAACTGGTCGGGCATGATAATGCGGGGTTCCGAAACGTAGTCAACTCCCTCACCTTCGCGGGTGAACAGCGAATTGAACTTCTCGGCGATTTCCTGGCTAAGACCTTCCAGAGCCTGTTCGACCTCCGGCGAGATGGCCCCCTTCATGCGGCCGCGGATACGCAACCAGTCGTCAGTACCTTGCACAACTCCCAGCAGAGGCCTCGTCAGGAACACCCTCATCGTTGCTATTCCTCTTTGTGGTGCGCCTCACCGACCCGCTGCGTCACGGATTCGCGGGTGCCGGGGCCCGAATCAGGTTTGGGTTCGACCAGGCAACGGCTAGCAGAGCCAATACGGCTGCAGCAAAGACTGGGTCCCAGCCATTCTGGTTGGCGAGGATTTCTGCGGCGTTGTACTTTGACACCAGTTCATAACCAATAATCCCCTCGGACCCTCTGGTACCTAGACTATAGAGCCTGAGATCGAAGAGCCAGTTGAAGCTTACCGCTTCACCTCTCGGCTGCCAAGTCGTTCCCGGTTTTCCACCCACGGACTCTGCATATCTCCTCACCTGCCTGGAAGCATCCTCTAGTTTCCCTGCATCGAAGAGGTGAGACACTGGCTTTAGCTCGTAAACCTCCCTCACTCCGCCAATTGTCATCATCATGTCAAGGCGGCCGGTCGAAACTCGATACTCTGTTTGGACGTCTGTGCCCCCGTACCTCGGCGCAACCACGTTCCTGAAATGCCTCTCCACCGCCCCGTGGACGAAGATCCCTAGGATTGCTTCGAGTGGGTACGGGCGTAGGCCGGTCGGGTCAACCAGACCGGTTGGAGAGTTCCAAGCGTAGGCGTAGGCATTGAGCGCGGCGGGATTGAAACTATCGTTCTGGATTGGATCCTCGCTCAACCACCGGCCGATTGCGCTGTCGTAGAACCGCGCCCCCATGTGGTAGAGGCCGGTCGCCGGGTCCAGTTCCGCTCCCGTAAACCGGTAGTTGCCTCCGGTCCACGTCCCGCTCGAGGACCGCTGGTTCCCCCAGGCGTCGTAGACCAGGCTCGCCAGCGGCGCCCCGGCACTGTCGGTGATGGCCGTCAGCCCGCCCAGCCCGTCATGGGCGAAGTACCGGCGGGTCCCGTTGGCCTCGCGGCGGGAGAGCAGGTTCCCGAAGATGTCCCGGTCCAGCCGCGCCTTCAGCGCCCCCGCCCCATCGGTCTCCCAGATCGGCCGGATCCCGTCATAGTAGTAGACCGTCACCCCATCCGGCCCGCTGCGGCGCACCTTCAGGCCGTCCCCGTTGTAGCTGTAGCTCACCGTCCCGCCCGACCCGCTGGCCTGCGTCAGGCGGTTGAAGGCGTCCCAGCGGAAACTCTGGCCCGCCGAGGTGCTGAGGAGGTTCCCGTTGGCGTCGTAGCTGTAGCTCACCCCTCCGGCCTGGAGCAGCCGGTTGTTCGCGTCGTAGCTGTAAAGCGTCGTCCCGCCGGGCGCCGTCTGGCTCGTGCGGTTCCCCACCGCGTCATAGGCCCAGGCCCAGCTCCCGTAGGTCCCCGGATAGACCGCCCCGGTGAGGCGGTTCAGAGCGTCATAGGTGAAGGTCGTCGTCCCGGTCCCGTCGGCCTGGGTGAGGCGGTTCCCGTTCGCATCATAGGTGTAGCTGAAGGACTGGAAGACGGCGCCGTTCGGACGCCGGTGGGTGATCGAGGCCAGCCAGTGGTTCGCCAGGTAGGTGTAGTCTGTGCGCGTGCCGTTGGGCTGGATGAGCGCCGTCCGGTTCCCCGCCCCGTCGTAGGCCACCTGCCAGGTGAGCGTCCCCACCGCCATCTGCGTGAGCCGGTTGGCCGCGTCATAGCCGTAGGTCATCGTCGACGTCCCGTCCGGGTAGGTCAGGCGGGTGCGGTTGCCGGCCCGGTCGTAGGCGACCTGGACGCTGCGGCCGTCCGGATAGGTCGTCCGGGTGAGCCGGTCCAGGCTGTCGTAGGCGAAGGTCGTCGTCCCCCCGGCGTCGGTGAGCTTCGTGCGGTTGCCGTTGGCGTCATAGAGGTAGGAGACGGTCAGCCCGCCCGCGCTCACCTGGGTCAGGCGGTGGGCCTGATCGTAGGAGTACGTGTGCGTCGTCCCCTTGCGGTCCCGCATCGAGACGCGGTTCCCGGCGGCGTCATAGGTGTACGCGGTGCTCTGGCCCAGGGCGTCGGTGACCTGCGTGAGCCGGTTCGCCGCATCGTAGGTGAAGGTCGTGGCGGCGGTGCGCGCGTTAGTGACCCGGGTCAGATTCCCCACCGCGTCGTACTCGTAGCGGGTGACCCCGTTCAAGGGGTCGGTGATCGCAATCAGCCGGTCCCGGGCATCGTAGGCAAAGGTCGTGGCCTGGTTCCTGGCATCGTACGTCCGGGTGCGGTTGCCGTTGGCGTCGTACTCGTGGCGGATCACGTGGCCCAGCGGATCGGTGACGCTGGTGGGTAGCCGGCTGGCGTTGTAGGCTGTGGTCCACGTTCCGCCGTTGCCGTCGGTCATCGTGACCTGGTCATCCGCCGCGTTGTAGCCGAAGGTCGTCGCCCCACCCGCCGGCGGCGTCACCGTCTGCACCTGCCGCCGCGCCGTGTAGGCGCAGGTCGTGGTGTTCCCGCGCGGGTCGACCACCGACGCGACCCCGCCCCAGGCGGTGTACGTGTACTGGGTCAGCGCCTCCTCCGCCGTCCCCACGGCCCGGCGGACGCCGGTCAGGTTGTGCTGGGCATTGTACGTGTAGTCCGTCCGGATCCCCCGGGGATTGGTCACGCTCAAGAGGTTATCGTTTGCATCCCAGCTGAGGGTCGTCGTCAGGTTGAGGGATCCTGCGGCCCGCACGATCTGCAGGGGTTTGTTGCGGTCGTTGTAGACCACCGTCGTCCGCCGGCCCAGGGAGTCGGTCGCCGCCGTCACGTTGTGCCGGGCATCGTAGGCGTACTGGGTGACGTGCCCCAGCGGGTTCGTCACCTTGACCACGTCGCCCCCGCTGATCTCATAGGTTGTGGCCTGGCCCCGGGCGTCGGTCACCACCGTCCGGACCACCGGGTAGGGCGCCGTGGTGGCGTGGGTGTAGGCATAGGTGGTCGTCTCGCCGTTGGGCCCC